>CAMPIC010000549.1 GCA_946886185.1 uncultured bacterium | reverse complement strand
TCTTCGTCGAGCGCGCTTCCTTCCGGAACGTACGCGGTGACGTCCGCCACGTGAACCGTCAGCCGATAGGAGCCGTCTCGATCCCGCTCGAGCGAGACCGCGTCATCGAAATCCTTCGCATCGACCGGGTCGATCGTGAGCACCAACTGGTCGCGCATGTCGACGCGCCCCGCATCCTCCGATTTGGGGGGGGTGGCGACTGCCTCTTCCGCCACCTCCAGCGCTTCATCGGAGAAGCGGGTGGGAATGCCGAACTCTGTCGCGATCACGATCGGATCGAGCCGGGCATCGCCCGCTTCGCCGATCATCTCCTCGAAGACCGCGATCGGCCGCTTGTGCCGCGGCTCGAGGTTCTCGACCCGGAACAGGATCTTCGCGCCCGCGGTCGGTCGATGCGACCCCATCTGCAGCGGCATCCGCTCCGGCAGCATCGGAGAATCGGGCCGCACGTAGATCGCCTTCCGTTCTCGGACCAGGTCGCCGGTGAAGAGAGGATTGGGCCGCTCGAGGATCTCTTCGACGATCGCTTCGGTGCGAAAGTCGTAGTGGGACCTCACCAGATCGGCGCGGACGCGGTCGCCGTGGATCGCGCCTCCCAGACCGGTCACGGGGATCGGGAGATCCTCTCCCCCGTCGTCCCGGATGAGGAAGGCATAACCGGAACGCGTACCCCGTACAGTGCCGGTGACTTGCGAAGGTGGCCGAGTTGAAGAGCTCATCAGCAAAGACTGGTCAGGGAGTCGAGCGGGCGCAAGCGATAAGGCAGCACCACGGAATCATACTGGGCTCCGCGCATCACGCTCTCTCGTGCTAGTCCAGACAGACACGTTCCGAGGTCCAGCCAGACACACTCCGGGGATCCAGCCAGACACGTTCCGCGGGCTGATGGATCGGGCATCACGGACACACACGCAGCACGGCACCATCGAGAACGCTCCGGGCGATGCGGACAGTACGGCTTCCGGCTCGCGCACCAACGAAAAAGCCTCGGAGCAAGGCCCCGAGGCTTTTCCCTAAATTCATGCGCGCGTTGGCGTTACTTCTGCCACTGCCGCTTCTTGTGCCGGTTCTTCCGCAAGCGCTTCTTCCGCTTGTGCGTCGCGATCTTCTTCCGCTTGCGCTTCTTCCCACAACCCATTGCTGGTCGACCCTCCTAGTGCAGCGGAAACCTCCGCGACTTCTATCCGGTTTTCATCCGATCAAGGGACCCTACCGAATGGAGCGGACCGGAGTCAACCGTGTACATCTCCCCCTGTCGCTGACCGGCGTAGCCCTGCGCGTACCTAGGCTGCGGCCTTCCCTTGTCCTCTGCGCCGATTTCGCCAGGTCGCTGTCCCCGCGGCGAGCAGTCCGATCCCCAGGATCGCGAGCGAAGAGGGTTCGGGCACTTCAGGAACGCCATCGCCCACGATGACTTGGATTTCCGTGTAGGCAAGGAGGTTGGGCACGAACTCACCGCCTCCACCTTCCTCGAATGCCTTCAGATAGAACGAGTACGTCCCGTCGCTGTTCGGATCGAAGCTGAAGGGAGAGACCGGGCTGTCGAAGAAGTCCATGCGCCACGAGTTTTGGACGAGATTGCTCCCGAAGAGGAGGCCCGTGTATGACGACGCGTCCGTCGCTTCGGTGCCCTGGCCTTGGCCCGTCGAGTTATCGCCGAAGGAGTGATCCCACCACGGCTGAGCGCCCGGCGTGATGTGGTCGAACGCGAAGTAGCTCGTTCCCGCGGTCGGATCGAAGTCCATCCCAATCTCATAGGTGAGGTCGCCGATCTCGTAGCCGGAGCTGCCGTCGTACTTGCTGTTGATCGACCATTCGAAGGCCCAGAGAGGGCGCCCGGCGTCATTTCCCGCCGCGTGATTGTATGTGCCGTCGCCGTTGCTGTTGAAGACGTTCTGCGCCTCCGGGAATCGCACCTTCGCGCGCAACCCGAGCTCTACCCCGCTGCTCCGGTCGACAGTGAAGGACCCGTTGGCGTTTCCCGACCCGAAAATCGCATTGCTCGTGACGTCTTGGTTGAACAGGAGGGCGTCTGCCGTGCCATGAGCCACGGGCACGATCGCCCCCGCGGCGAGCGCGCACATGAGAAACCGATTCATTTCGTCTCCATTCTCGATGGGCCAGCGGTAACGAATGTCCGGGCTGCCTGTGCAACTCACGCACCAAGCAGCGAAAGCCTTGTTTTCAGGGACAACGGCGATTCATGGCCCTCTGCGCTGGGCTGAAATCTGTAGCCTTCGCACTACACACACTCAGTCGTGCAGCGTTCTGCCCTAGGGGGATCTCGTTGGCAGGTTCTCGAACGCGGCCATTCGCGGATTCATAGCACCCGGATTCTGTGGAATCCAGATCGTCGGATAGAGCGACAATCGAAGGAGCTCGTTTCGCGATTCAGCGCAACGTTCTCGGGCTCATTGTTTTGCGTTGAACTGAAGTGTCGGGATGTTTGACAAAGTCCGCCGTTGCATCACTGGACCGTGGCAGAGCCGAGATAGCGGCACGGAGCTCCGGCAGCTCGTCACGCAGCGCACGGCTATGGGGGTTAAGGGGATCCGTTTCCTGAACCGGCTCCGCATCCCGCCCAGGGTTCTGATCCGGATCAGAGAACAGCGCGTCTCGGAACCGCAAGAGCCCGAGCATCACGGTCGCAGCGACGAGCAAGACGAGCACGAAGGCGGAGAGAAGCCGCACGCGAGGTCGTTCTCGTCTGGTCCTCGCTTTCCAGGCAGTGACGAGCTTCACCTCCCCAACCGGACGAAGATCGACGAGACCTGGAACATCCCCGCTGCGGAACGAACCGCCGTGAAGGCCGGAAGCATCGCCGCTGCGGAACGCACCGCCGTGAAGGCCGGTAGCATCCCCGCTGCGGAACGCACCGCCGTGAAGGCCGGTAGCATCGCCGCTGCGGAGCGAACCGCCGTAAAGGCCGGGAGCATCCCCACTGCGGAACGAACCGTCGTGAAGGCCGGAAGCATCGCCGCTTCGGAACGAACCGTCGTGAAAGCCGGCATCGAACCGTCCCGCCGTCTCGAACCTCTCGACCGGATCGATGGCGAGCTCGCGATCCTCGGAACC
>CAMPIC010000548.1 GCA_946886185.1 uncultured bacterium | reverse complement strand
GCTCCACGATGACGTTGGAAGCAGACCCGGTGGTCGGCTCCATCGACAGCTTTCGCCCGTAGTATGAGTCGATGTAGAAGTTGCGCAGAACGCCCTTCTCCACGATCGGAAGCCGCCTCGCCGAGATCCCCTCGTAGTCGAAGTGCCGCGAGGCGAGACCGTGCACCACGAGGGGATCATCCACCACCGTGAGCAGCGGCGACGCGACCTGCTGCCCCAGCTTTCCTTCGAAGAAGGACTGGCGCTGCTGCAGATTGCGCCCCTGCAATGCCCCGGACATGAAGTTGAAGAGTCGTCCCGCGACGCGGTTCTCCACCACGATCGACATCTTCTCGGTCGCGATTTTCTCGGAACCGATCCGGGAGAGGGCGCGCTCGACCGCCTTCTTCCCGATCATGCCAGGATCCGCGAGGCGACCCTGATAGCAGCCGCCTTCCCACCACCAATCCTCAGGACGCTTGTCCCCGGCATCGCGCGCGGTCACGTCGGCGCCGCCCCAGAATTCGGTCCGCTCCGTTCGGCCTTCAAAACCATTGGACGCGACGACGGAGGATTCCGTAATCGAATCGTAGTAATTGGCGGTCGTGGAGATGATCTTGTCGCCTCCGGCGTCCAAGGCTGCCGCTTCCACCGCCTGCGCGAATCGGTGCCGCTCTTCCGGAGTCACCCGGCGATAAGTGGCGTCGACGAGCTGCAGATCGGTGGAGGGACGGTTCGCGTAATACTGCGCTTCCGGAAGCCGCCGGTGCGGATCCTCCGCCAGGTAGCGGGTCATCGCGACCGCTTCCTGGAAGAACTTGGAGATCGCTTCGGGACGCAGATCGCTGGTCGAATGGCCGGAATACTTGCCGTCGACGTAAAGGTCGGCATAGAGGCCGTTCGTCACCGACTCCTCGAGAGTCTCGACCTTCCGCTCACGGTAGGAGAGAGTCACGTACCGCGTGCGCGATACCGTCACCCGGGCTTCTTTCGCTCCCGCCCGCGTCGCTTCGGCGCACGCCGAGCGGGCCAGCTCGCTTTGATCGTTGAACGTCATGATTCCCCCTCAGCCTTGATGGCCGCCTTCGGTGCCGCCCACGGTGACCGAACCATCGATGCGCACGGTCGGCATTCCCTGACCCACCGGGACCGATTGGCCGTCCTTGCCACAGGTCCAGCCTCCCACCGCGAGCGTGAGATCGTTTCCGACCATCGAGATCGCTTCGAGAGCCTTGGGACCGTTGCCGATGAGGTTCACGTCCTTGATCGGGGCGGTGAGCTTTCCTCCCTCGATGAGATAGCCGGCGCTGACGTAGAAGCTGAAGTCTCCGGCGCCGATCTGGACCTGGCCGTTGGTGAAATGCTCGCAGTACACGCCGCGATCGACCGACTTGATGATCTCCTCGGCGGTATGCGGTCCGCTCTCCATGTAGGTGTTGCGCATGCGGGGCATCGGCCGATGCTGGAACGACTGGCGGCGTCCCGAGCCGGTCGGCTTGACGCCGTAGTGCTTGGCGCTGATGCGGTCGTGGAGATAGCTGCGGAGGATTCCGTTCTCCACCAGGACCGTACGCTCGGAGGGGTTGCCCTCGTCGTCCACGTTGATCGATCCGCGGATCCCGTCGAGCATTCCGTTGTCCACCACCGTCACGAACGGGTTTGCGACCTTGCGTCCGATCATGTCGGCGTAGATCGAGACTCCCTTGCGGTTGAAGTCGGCCTCCATCCCGTGGCCGATCGCTTCGTGGAGGAGGATCCCGGCGCCGCCCGCGGCGAGCACCACCGGCATTTCGCCTGCCGGGGGCTTGACCGCCTCGAAAAGCCGCACGGTGCGCGCCACCGCATTGCTCGCGATCTGCTCGATGGAATCGTCGGTGTACTTGGAGATGTCGCGACGCCCGGCGAGGTCGAAGCCATTGCGCTCACGGCGCCCGTTCTGCTCGGCCACCACCGAAGCGCCCAGGTAGGCTCCCGGCTGGTAGTCCTCGACCGCCGTGCCGTCCGAGGTCACCACGAGGATCCGGCTCGTGTTGTCGGAGAAGTTCACGCTCGCCTTCTGGACGCGCTTGTCGAGCTCCCAGATCCTGCTGTTGATCCTCTCGAGATAAGGGATCTTGCGATCGACCCCGATCTCATCCCAGGCGGTTTCGATCGGGTAGTAGTTCGCGTGGCCCGCGATCTTGTAGGACTCCGGCGCCTTGCGCGCGTCGCCCTGCGCGATGGAGGCGGCCGTCTGCGCGGCAGCGATCAGCGATTCGGGCGTCAGCTCCTCGGTGAAGGCGTAGCCGGTCTGGTCGCCGACCACGACCCTGACTCCGACGCCAAGCTCGATCGAGGAGTAGGCCCGGTTGACCGCGCCGTCCTCGAGGCCCACGTAGGAGCTGTTGCGGTGCTGGAAGAAGAGGTCCGCGAACTCGCCGCCGCGGGACAGTGCCGCGTTCATCGTCCGGTCGATCACCGCCTTGTCGATTCCGAAGGCATTGGCGAAGTAGGTGTTGTTCAGATCGGCCGCGATCTGATGGAACGGGTCGCCCGGGGTCGGGGAGGCGAAGACGTTGCCGGTCCGTTGGAGGAAGGAGGGCACCAGGATCATTCCCAGGCTTCCTGCCGCCCCCTTCAGAAACTCCCTCCGTTTCCAAGTAGACATGAGTTTCTCCTGAGTGGGTTGGTCGGTGGATCGTGCACGAACGCCGAAAAGCAGGGCCCGTCGACCCCGCCGAAGAGGGTAGACGACGGCGCGGGCCTTTGCGTTTCCCATTTTTTCGCGGAGATGACGATTCTCGGGCTTCCGCCCTGCCCATCACGCCGGCTGGGCCGCCTCGGCCGGTTCCGGTCGGAGCGCCCGGTTGGCGATCCGCTGGCCGACCGTCCACGGCTCGAGGCGATCCAGGAGCTGAGCGACCGGCATCGCGCCGCAGCTCCCCGTGGGCGCGGGAGTGGACGTTGACCGTGTTTGCCGCCTCCACCTCCTTCTCTCCGCCCGTTGCTCCGGCAACGACTGCAACGCGGCGATGCAACGCTCCCGGATCCGGGCTCAGGTGCGTGGAATCACGCCCCGCCGCGTCCTTTTCGATCGAGGAGGTGTATCCCGTCGAGTTCTCGCGG
>CAMPIC010000547.1 GCA_946886185.1 uncultured bacterium | reverse complement strand
CTGTATGCAGACGAGTTTCCCCAGGCGTGGGCGCGACTGGGAGACCGAGGACGGCTCCGCCATCTCTCGGTCGTGCGCGTCGAGGTGTTTCCCTACCGTTGGGATCCGGGGATGCCGGGGATCGAGAGGGCGACCGCGCTGGAGATCACCGTCTCCTGGCCTGAGCAGGCGAATCGCCCGGCCGGACGGCAGATGGTGGCGCGCGATCACGAGAGCTGGGAACAGACCTATTCCCGCGCCGTCCTCAACTGGGAATCGGCGCGGTCGTTCCGCACCTCTCCGAGCGGATGGGAGAACGCCAGTCTTCGCCGGCAGGTCGGATCGGGTCCGCAGATGCGCCTCGACGTCGACACCACCGCGATCTATCGCGTGACCTACGAAGATCTGGTCGCCGCCGGCTGGGACATCGGTCCCGTTCCGATCGCGCAGCTCGCGATGGAAGAGCGGCGCTTCGAGGAAACCGATCCGGAAAATCCGTTCGTGGCGAGCGACATCCCGATCCACATCGCCGACTACGACGAGAACGGCTCCTTCAACGAAGAAGACGCGATCTACTTCTTCGGCCTTTCGAGCTGGGATTCCTTCCACCCCCATCCGCGCATCAAGCGCTACGGGCGCACCAACGCGTACTGGCTCTTCACCCGCCCCGAAGGGGGCGCTCGCATGGAGCGGATCGCCTCCTCTCTCGGGCGGACCAATTTGACGAGCGAGACGCAGTTCGTCTGGACCGAGCGGATCGAGGGGGATGGCGCGTACATGGACCTGGTCACGACCAACGAGTCGAGCTCGCCGCTCCCGAACGGAATCCTCAACGTCCAGCGGGAGCATTTCTATTGGTTGGGACCGCAGCCGGGCGAGTATCTCGAGTCGATCGAGCTCCCCGGAGTGATTCGCGGCAAACGCGTCCGCGGAGCGTTCCAGGGAATTCTCGCCGGGACCGGCATCCCTGCGATCTCTTACCCGCGTCTTTCCTTCGGGCCGCCCGGAGGAACGCTCCTGGAGGTTCCGTCGGTGGAGGTGCCGCTGCGCACCTTGCGCGCGTTCGACTTCGCCGAGGAGGTGGTGGACACGATTCAGCTGGCCGACCGCACGCAGATGAAGCTGTTCATGTCGCCCGAGGAATACGGCGCCGCGCTCGACTTCGTCGAATGGACCTACGACCGGAGCTATCGGACGTTCGAGGATCGGATCGCCTTCCATACCGATCTGTTGACCGGGCCGCGGCAGTTCGACCTCTCCGGGTTCAGCTCGTTCGACATCCTGCTCTTCGAAGTGAGCGACTCGCTCGCGCCGCGCCTTTTGACGTACACGCCGGATCAGACCTTCCGCGAGCAAGGAAATCGCACCTTGCGAGTGCAGCTCGATCTGGGAGGCGCTCCGTCGCGGCGCATCTTCACCGCGGTCGAAGCTTCCGCCGCCGCCACGCCGGTGATCGCGCGCGCCTCCGATCGGGACATCTCCGCTCCCGGCGAGTCGGATCTGATCGTGATCACGCACGAGAGCTTCCAGGCGGGATTGCAGCCGCTGGTGGATCAGCGCCGCAGCCAGGGATGGGACGTCGAAGTGGTCACGATCCGCGAGGTGTTCGATGAGTTCGACGGGGGAAGGGCCACGCCCACCTCGATTCGCAACTACCTGCGCTATCTCTTCCGTTCCCGCTCGGTCGACCCGACGCATCTCCTGCTGGTGGGAGACGGGAGCAACGACTTCTCCGGGGTGCTCCCCCGAAGCGCGCCCAACTTCGTACCCACGCAAACCATCCCGTCGGATGCCGCTTCGGTGGCTTCCGAGCTGGTGGCGTGCGATGTCTGGTTCGTCGACAACCTGACCGAGACCGGGGAGCGCCTCGATTTCCTCTACGACATGCACGTGGGGCGCCTGCCGGTGGGGAATCCGACGGAGCTCGACAACGTCGTTTCGAAGATCGTCGGATATGCGAACTTCCGCGACGCCGATCAGTGGCGCAACCGCGGCATCACCATGGCGGATGACGAGTTCTCGAGCCGCATCACCTACGACGAAGATTACATGTACCGCTCCATCGAATCGGTCTTCCGGCGCGGGGGAGAAGTCTCCAACCAGATCATTCGCAATTCCGGCTTCACCGACTTCCAACCGGACAGCTTCTATCTGGAGTGCTATCTCGACACGGTCGCCTGCTTGGAGCGCTGTCTGCCGGTCAATCCGAATGAACCGGATTGCGAGGACCGCACCTGCGAGCAGGCGGCGGATGGATGCGGCGCGGCCCGCGTCAATACGAGCGAGGCGCTCGACATCTTCCTCACCCAGGACGTGGTGGAGAACGTGCTCCAACTCCCGCGCCTCTTCCAGACCATGGTGAGCCGCGGCTACCTCTACGTCGCGTTCCAGTCACACGGCAATCGGGCGCTCGCCGCGCACGAGGAGATCTGGCAGGAGCAGCCGGGCGGCCGGAGCGATTCCGCGCAGCTCCAGAACGTGGAGAAACCGTTCATCTTCCTGGGGTTCGGCTGCCACTTCGCGCAGTTCTCCAATTCAGACGAGGCGGCGTTCGGGCGCGGCGACTGCATGGCGGAGAAGATGCTGTTCCTCGATCGAGGGCGCGGCGCGGTGGCGGCGGTGGCTTCGACCGGATTCGAGTGGCTCAATGGGAACGACGTTCTCCAGATCGCGATGATGCGAGCCTGGTTCGTCGAGCCCACCCTGGATGAGCAAGGCAACGCCCGCTGGCTCCTCGGGGACCTGATCGATGGAGGGAAGATCGAGCTGCTGCGGACCAGCACGGAATATGGTCCCCCGCAATCGCTCACCTATGTGTTGCTGGGTGATCCGAGCATGACGATCGATCTCGCGCCTCCACGGGTCGATCGCGTGGAAGTGAACGGCTCGGCGTGGGTCACCGGAGAGCCGTTGTTCGCGGAGAGCGGATCGGACAGCGCGCGGATCTCGGTCTGGCTGCGCGACGAGGTGTGGATCCAGTCGATCTCCGTTCTGGAGGGGGGAGTCGAGATCGATCCCTCCCGGTACACGGTCATCCCTGACTCCGCCTACGCCGCCGACGGCAGGCGCGCCATCCTGCAATACCATGCCGGGCTCGACGTGCCCG
>CAMPIC010000546.1 GCA_946886185.1 uncultured bacterium | reverse complement strand
GTCCACCCCATCGTCTCCGCCTTCGCGACCAAGAGATCGATCAAGGCGGACTTTACTATTCCGTACACTCCGCGCACCCGGTAGCTGGCATCGACACGATCACGAACCATCGCGAGACTGGCCAGCCAGTCCGCGAACTCCTCGATCTCCTGGTCGCGTCCGTGGAACGAGCTGAGACCGGCGCACAGCGCGGAATCAGGCAAGCTGGCTGCATCCGTGGGACGGACCTCGCGCAACTCTTCCCACACGGCTCGCGCGCGCGAAGGGCGATTCTTCGGATCGGGGTCGATGAGTCGGTCGAGGATTTCGCGGAGTCGAGGATCGACGTGCTCGTGGGCCTCCGCCCTCTTATCCCGGCGGATCTCCAGCAGGATCGAGTCGAGATCACTTTCCGGAGAGAAGAGAGGCTCCCCGTAGATGACCTGGTGAAGAATGAGTCCGAAGAGATAAAGGTCCGATTGCACCGACCACGACGCGCTCCCATCCCAGATCTCGGGAGGTATCCAACCGAGCGTGCCTCGACGAACCCAATCCCCCTGCCGCGTGGCCAGCCCGAGGTCGAGCAGCGTCACAGAAGGCCCATTGGCGGTCTCTTCGACGAAGACATGGTCCGGTTTGAGGTCGGCGTGTACGAATCCGGCTCGATGCAACGGGTCGAGCCCGGCCAGGATCTGTCGAGCGATGCTCGCCTTGCTCGGCGTCCAGCAGGGCTGGGTTTCGATCGCGTCGACGCGGACCCCGCGAGCTTCGGCCATCGCCATCACGAGGTGTCCGTCGGGGAATTCGCGAAACCCGAGCGCCTGGACCAAGTTGGGATGGCGTAGTTTCCGGAGGAGCATATACTCCTCCCGGTGCATGATCCCTGCCTTGTCGGCGTAGGGAGGCGCCAGAGTCTTGAGGAGAATGCGCCCGCTTCCGTCCGGAAGTTCCCAAACCAGGATGCTGCGGTTCTCGTGACGGGAGATGTGCCGGAGGTTGTGGAGTGAGTCGGGCCAGTGCACCGGGTGGCCTCCATATAGAGATTAACGCGCCACTGATGGATGACCCGCGGATCGGATGGTTCGTGGGAAGAATCCGCAGGAGTCCGGCCTCGGCGTGACCCAATTCTCCATCAAAAGTTATTTGTACTAATGGTAGTCCTGCCCCCCGGCGCTGTTCAAGCGGCTTTGACAGAGTCCGTTAAAATTTCTTTGGATGTTGCGCGGCGGCCGCAACCCCTCCTCGCATGCGCAAACTCATGCTAGAGCGGCAATTCCACTGGGTGGTGCGCGGTCATTCAGTTCATCGGGGGTTGGGGCAGAGCTCTTTTGCTCAACGGCTCTGGCGAGTTTGCGGGCGTCGTGGTACGGGGGAAACCATTAGATGAAGTCGTGGAGCGCGCTCGCCGTGGTCGTCGCAGTACTGCATTGCCTTCTGTTCCTGACCGTGGTGCTTCTACGCATTCGCTATCCCTACGAGCTGGAATGGATCGAGGGCGGCATCCTCCAGCACGTGCAACGCGTCGTCGCGGGAAAGCCGCTCTATGTCCCGCCGACGCTCGAGTGGACGCCTCTGATCTATGGACCGCTTTACTACTACGTGAGCGCGGCCGCGGTCCGCGCGATGGGTGACGGATTCCTGCCGCTTCGCCTGGTCTCGTTCGCAAGCTCCGTCGGGATCGCGTTCCTGCTGTACTGGCTGGTTCGGCGCGAGACCGGATCGCGCATCGTCGGATTCTTCGCTGGGGCCTTCTTCATAGCGGGCTACAAGACGATGGGCTCGTGGTACGACATCGCCCGCGTGGATGGTGTGTTCGTCTTCCTGCTTCTCGGCGCAATCGTGGCGTACCGCTGCTTTCGGGGAGCCGTCTCCGCATGGATAGGCGCTACGCTCCTGGCTCTCGCCTTCCTGGCAAAACAAACCACTCTTCTCGCGATCCTGCCGATGGTCATTTGGGGTTTCTGGAGGCAGCCGCGCCGAACGCTGCACTTCGCTGTTCCTGCGGGCGTCGCCATCGCGGCCATCGCGCTGGTCGCGCAAGCGCGCACCGATGGCTGGTTTCTCTATTACACAATGGGGTTGGCCGGCCGCCATCCGATCGTGAAGTCGATTCTGATCGAGTTCTGGATCGGGGACGTCCTCACTCCGTCCTCGATCGCGGTGCTCTTCGCGGCCGCATTCTTCTTCCTTGGAAGAGAACAGCCGTCGCAATCGAGAACACGGGAGTTTTACGGAGCGATCGCGCTCGGACTGGGGGGCGCGGCGTGGGGCTCCCGCCTGCATGACGGCGGATGGTTCAACGTCCTCATGCCGGGTTTCGCGGCGCTCGCGATCTTGTTCGGGTTGGGAATCGATACGGTGGCGCGGGCGATCGAGAGGCGCGGTGGAGAGCTCAAGCCGCGCCTGGCGGCTCTGCTATACCTCGGAATCGCGCTGCAGTTCATTCGCACCGCGTACAATCCGTTTCAGGAGATACCGAGCCTCCAGGATCGTTTGACCGGAGATCGCATCGTGGAGACTCTGGCGCGCGCTCCCGGGGATGTATACGTGCCGGATCATCCGTATCTGGCGGAGCGTGCCGGGAAGGGTGGATTGGCGCATCGCGCCGCGCTCGCAGACATCCTGCGTATCGAGGATGAGCGAGCGAGGGAGTTCGAGCAGCAGCTGGCTCGCGAGTTCGAAGAGCGCCGGTTCGTGGCCGCGCTCATCGACAACAGCCAGTCACTCCCGATGTTGGGAGATGACTTCGAGAAAGCGGACGATCTGATCCGCGACGATTCGTTCTGGCCAGTCGTCGGGATGAAGACGCGTCCGGAGTTCCTGTTCCTGCGCCGAGAGGAGTGACTGATTCAGGTGCTCCGTATTCGTCAAGCGCATCAGCCCATCGGCACTCGTGATCCGCGAAAGCGTCAGTCCATTGGTTCGCGTGATCCGAGACGCGCCTGAATCTCGCGGCTGCCCAGCCCGGTGTTGCTCTCGCGATGAGAAGTTCTCTGAAGCAGCTGGCGACGATCGCGCGCCCGGACGGTCAACGTCTGAGCGCTTCTCCGCGGCGGAATCGCTCCAGCATTTCCTGATTGGCTTGCAGCGCCGCAGCGTCCCCGGAG
>CAMPIC010000545.1 GCA_946886185.1 uncultured bacterium | reverse complement strand
GACGAGCTTCAGGCCCTCAGCAATCATGCTCCACATGGAATCCAACCTACGCGCCGCGATCGGGCTCCGTCATCCCAAAAACCGCCGCTTGGAGGGCGCAGGGCGTCCGCCCCTCACGGTGACGCGTCCGATTCCGCGACCGCTCCACTCTGGGCCGCCCTTCGGCGCGCGCGGCTCCTGTCAGCCGACTTCGGCGAATGCGGCCCCTGTCAGCAGACTTCGGCGCGCACCGCTCCTGCTAGCCGACTTCGGCGCGCACTTCCCGGTAGTCGAGATCGCCAAGCTTGCGGCCGTCCCCTCGAAGGAATCGGGGCCGATACCATCCCATGCGGTCGACGAATCCGCCGATCGCCGCGCCCAGGACGCCGAATCCGTATCGCACGCTGCGCCGGAAGTTGATACTCGAGGCCTCCGGAAAGTATTTGGTCGGGCAGGTGATCTCGCCGATGTCGTAGCCCCGCCGGATGATCTGGACCAGCATCTGGTTGTCGAAGACGAAATCATCGGAGTTCTCCAGCAGCGGCAGCGATTGGAGAAGATCGCGGTGAAACGCGCGGTAGCCGGTGTGGTACTCCGAGAGCTTGTATCCGAGGAGCAGATTCTCGAAGAGGGTGAGGCAGCGATTCGAGATGTACTTGTACATCGGCATTCCACCTCGCCGCGCCCCGACGCCGAGGATGCGCGATCCGAGGACCGCTTGAAACTCGCCGCTCGCGATCAAGGAGGCCATCGCGGTCACCAGTTTGGGCGAGTACTGGTAGTCGGGATGGACCATGATCACGATCTCCTCCCCTCCGCGGAGCGCTTCCCGGTAGCAGGTCTTCTGATTGCCGCCGTAGCCGCGATTGCGCTGGTGGATGAAGGTCTGGATGCCGAGGCGGCGCGCCACCTCCACGGTCGCATCGGCGCTCTTGTCGTCGACCAGGATCACGCGGTCGACGATGTCGTGCGGCAGCTCCTCGTAGGTTCGTTCGAGCGTCATGGCCGCGTTGTAAGCCGGCATCACGACGCAGACGCGATGGCCCTGGATCATCTGATCTCCCGTGCGGCGGGAATCGAGTCCCGAATAGTCGATTTTACGGCCGAAGCTCCGGATCCGGCGAGCCTTTTGCTCGACCCACCCGGCTCGACCGGTCAGTATTCCCGGGCATGAGCTTCCCGATCGAGCCCGCCATCTCCTTCGAGGTCCCAGAGGGCCCGATCTACTTCATCAGCGACATCCATCTCGGAGCCCCCGCGGGTCCCCGGGAACGGGAACAATGGCTGCTGGACCTTCTCCGGGAAGTGCCTCGACGGGCCGCGGCGCTCATCGTGCTGGGCGATCTCTTCGATTTCTGGTTCGAGTACCGGCACGCCATTCCGAAGGGAACGTTCCGCATCGCGCGCGCCTTCGCCGACGCCATCGAAGCCTCCGTACCGGTCTACTACCTCGGCGGGAACCACGACTTCTGGGTCGCGGACTATCTGAAGCACGAGATCGGGATCACCGTGTTCGATCACCCTATCCACGCGCGACTGCATGGACGGGTGGTCCATCTGGCGCACGGCGATGGACTCGGGCCGGGAGACACCGGATACAAGATCCTGCGGGTCATCTTGCGCAATCGGCTCGCGATCGCCGCCTATCGCGCGATCCATCCAGACCTGGGAATTCCCTTCGCCCATCTCGCCTCGCGACTCAGCCGCGATTCCCGGGAGGATGTGCGCGCGCAGCTCTTGCCGAAGATCGTGCGCGACGTGGTCAATCCTCGCGTGGGCGGAACCGTGAGCGCGATGGTGATGGGACACGTGCACGAGCCGGCGCACTTCAAGGACGCGGAGCGGGAGTTCCTCTTGATCGGCGACTGGATCGAGAACTTCACCCACGTTCGGATGGAAGAAGGCGAGTTCCGGCTGTACCGGCGCCGCGCGGACGGGACGCAGGAAGCGATCCCCCCCGAACCGTTTCCACGCCTACCAGGCTAGTTGCACCGAGAACCGGTGCTGATCTCCGAGATCGTCACCGAGGGGCGCGAACGCGTACTGTCCGCGCACATGCTCCATCCCGAGTCCCACGCCGAACGAGACGTCCTGGGTATCGTGGTTGGTTTGGTAGCCCACCTGCAGGCGCGTGAACTCCTTGTATCGATACTCGGTGCCGAAGAGTGCTTGCGCGTCCGTGTCGCGCGCCTTGCGGATCTCCGCCGAAATCAGCATCTGACCGTTGAGCGTCTGCAGCGGCAACCGGTGCGTGATTCCCCCCTGCATGGTGGTGGGGAGATCGAACTCCTCGGACTCGTACTTCATCGCGGATCCGACGTGGAGCACCGACGCTCCGAAATCGGTCCGGGGAAGGAGCTCGCGCGCTTGCGCTCCGAAGCTGAAACCGATGCCGGTCGCGTCCGCCACGTCGATCTGCTCCCGGATGTACTCGACACCCACTCCGAGCCCGAGATTCTCGGTCACGGCCAGCCCATAGGTGCCGCTCACCGCGAGTCCCGCGTACCCGATGTCGCCGAGGAACGTTCCCGCTTCGTCATAGGACTTGATGTTGTCGGTCCAGACCCCGTGGAATGAAGCGCCGAGTCCGTGCCGTCCGAAGGTTCTCGTGAGCGTGGCGAATTCGTAGCGGATCGTCTGAAAGCTCTCGGTGTGCATCAGCTCGGCCTGGGTTCCGGCAAGGAGCGGAACCGCTCCGGGGTTCCAGTACGTGGCTTCGGGGCCATCGACATTGGAGACCACCGCGTTTCCGAGCGCGATCGCCCGCGCCCCCGCCCCGATCTCCAGGTAGGCGAGCCCGGTTCCGGCGCGCGCGCCCTGGGGAACCACTACGAGCGCGCATGCGACGCCGAGCGCGGCCCAGCCGGGGATTCGAAAAGGGTTGGGCACCGTCGCGAAGAGGTCGGCGTTCCGCATCTGATCCAGGCTCCTTGGTCGATACCGTCCGTGATCACCGGGCGCGGCGTCCCGCGGAGCCGCCTCCGGGCGGCCTCACGATAGCGCATCCACGCTCGAGATGCGCTGTCGGGAAAGACCAAGTCCGCAGGGAGCGGGAAAGCGGAGCCCATCGCGCCCCGGATTTCCCCCCTCACCCTTTCGTCGGATCAACGACCG
>CAMPIC010000544.1 GCA_946886185.1 uncultured bacterium | reverse complement strand
CGGCTCGACCTCCCCGGCAGGAGCCCACTCCGGGAGATGACGCGCCACGAAATCTGTGTACGTCTCGCCGCGCACGAAGTCCGGATGCTCGATGACCGTTCGCAGGAACGCGACGTTCGTCTGCACGCCCAGAATCACCGTCTGAGAAAGCGCCAGTGCAAGCCGCTGGATGGCCGAGGCGCGCGTGTCCGCATATACCACGAGCTTGGCGAGGATGGGATCGTAATGAACGCCGATCTCGAATCCTGCGCGGATTCCGGAATCGAATCGAATCCCCGGCCCGCGCGGCTCTTCCAGCACGAGCACGGTTCCAACCGATGGGAGGAAACCTTGCGCCGGATCTTCCGCATAGACCCGGCACTCGATCGCATGACCGCGCGGAGCATTGACCGCGATCTCCGAAACGACCGGCTCACCCATCGCTTCGCGAATCTGCAGGTGCACGAGGTCGAGTCCGGTCACCATCTCCGTCACCGGATGCTCGACCTGCAAACGCGTGTTCATCTCCAAGAAGTAGAACGACCCGCTCTGATCGAGCACGAATTCGACGGTGCCCGCTCCTCGGTATCCCACCGCTCCGGCGAGTTGGACCGCAGCCGCGCCCATGCGAGCGCGCAGCTCCGGAGAGAGCGCGGTCGAAGGCGACTCCTCCACGATCTTTTGGTGACGGCGCTGCACCGAGCATTCCCGCTCGAAGAGGGAGATCGGCCCGCTCGCATCCGCGAACACCTGGATCTCGACATGCCGGATCGGATCGAGATACCGCTCCAAAATCAGCCGTTCGTCCCCGAACGCTCCGCGCGCTTCTCTGCGCGCCGCCTCGAGCGCTTCGGACAGATCCGCCTCGCGCTCGACGCGCCGCATCCCTTTTCCACCACCGCCTGCCGACGGCTTGAGGAGCAGAGGGAATCCGATCCGCCGCGCGTTCGACTCGAGCGTGGAGATCGATTGATCTTCGTCGTCGTAACCGGGTATGACCGGCACTCCCGCCTCGCGAGCGAGCTGCCGCGCCAGCGCCTTGTCACCCATCGCCCGGATCGCTTCCGCCGGCGGCCCGACGAACACGATCCCGGCCGCTTCACACGCTTCGGCGAGAAGCGGGTTCTCGGAAAGGAATCCATATCCGGGATGAATCGCATCTGCCCCGGACGCGCGCGCGGCTTCAATGATCTTCTCGACTCGGAGATAGCTTTCGCTCGCCGCCGGCGGCCCGATATGAACCGCTTCATTCGCGGCGGTGACGTGCGGCGCATCGCGATCCGCATCGGAATAGACCGCGACGGTGCGCAATGTCATCTCGCGCGCTCCCCGGAGAACGCGGACGGCGATCTCTCCGCGGTTCGCCACTAGGAGCTTATGGAACGGACGTCTCAGCAGGATCTATCTCCGTCTGCGACCAGCCTTCACGCCGGAGCAGCTGCAGCCCGAGGTGGGATCGGGAACAGAGTCAGAAATCGGGGACGAGAATGCTCCTCGACGTTCCCCGGAAGCGGCGAGAGTACCAGTCCCGGCGGACGGATCGAAGGAGAACCTCGCGGGTGTCGGATGCCGCTCCATCGAAGCGCGAGGTTTCGATGGAGCGGATTCCGAGCGACTTCGGGATGAGTGCGGAAACGTCAGGACACGGGGTAGGGACTCGACTGATGGCCTTGGCGATCATCGTCGTACGGTCCTTTGCCGTTTCGCTCCGCTCTGAGTTGAAGGTAGCGTGCGATCACTTCCCTTTCGAAATAGTCCCGGGTCTCCTTATTGACCGGATGGCAGATGTCCTCGTATGTCCCATCGTCCTTGCGACGACTCGGCATCGCAAGGAACAGCCCCTGACGTCCCTCGATGACTTTGACGCCTTTGATCACGAACGCATCCTCGAGCGTGAGGCTGAGCGTGGCTTTCAGCTTTGGATCCTCACAGAGGAACATCCGGATCTCGGTGATTCTCATTGCATACTCCCGCAGGTGTCGCGCGGGTGGAGAGGCCCCATTCCCCAGCCGCGCGAGCCGACCCCGAAGGGGGCCGGACATGGACCGAGAGTTTTTGGTACTCCTGTTCCCCGGGACGTCATCCGATCCTCAGGCGGGAACCGGAGCCGCACCCAGAAACATCGTTGGCAAGCGAAGTCGCGCGTGGCGAGGTTCGGAGGAAACGAAAGTTCGCTCTGGAGTCTCAACATCCCTCGCAGCGTTCGGGACAGACTTCTTCCCTGTGATCCGGTCCCTTTCCCTGGTGGCCCCACCTGCGCAGCCCTGAACTCCGAACGCGCCGTATATTAGCCAACTTGTCGGAGAATGTGGAAGATTAAGTTCATCGCCCCGGCGGTCACGATCAGGTGACTGACAGGCGAGGCGGGTGGGCAATCACTCCATCAGAGGCTGAGGCAAGCGGCGGCAGTCACTCCATCAAAGGCTGGGGCAAGCGGCGCCGATCACTCCGTCAGAGGCTGAGGCAAGCGGCGGCAGTCATTCCATCAGAGGCTGAGCCAAGCGGCGGCACTCACTCCATGAAAGGCTGAGCCAAGCGGCAGTCATTCACGTGGTCGGGCTGGAACCGTTCAATCCGGGAGGGTTGTGGCCGTTGTGCCGGCGCAGCACGGCTTCATATTCGGCGAGGATGATCTGTTCCATCCAGACGCGGCTCTCCTGATTGGTGGGATGGCAAATGTCCACCTGCCGGTCGCCGTTCTCGCGCGCGGGCATCGCCACGAACGTGCGGTTCGTTCCCTGGATCACCTTGATCCCATGGACTGCGAGCCAGCCGTCGATGGTGATTTCGACGAACGCGCGGAGCTTTCCTCCGGAATGGAGAGTGACGCGGATCTCGGTGATGTCCATCCTGGATTCCTTGTGCACCGGCCGTGATCGTTCCGGCCTGACGACCGACCACGTGAGATCGAAAGGTGCTTCGGAAGCGACCATTCCCTTCGACTGCATTTCGAGCCGAGCAGGAACATAGGGGTGACCGCCGATTCCCGCAACCCGAATTTCGAAATTGCGACGACGCGCGGAACCCCGGCGTCCATCCCAGGAGAGATGAAGCCGAGGTTCCGCATGGAGAGCTGCGGGAACGGAGCTCCGCTACGCTCGCATGTTCATGAGTCT
>CAMPIC010000543.1 GCA_946886185.1 uncultured bacterium | reverse complement strand
GATGGTGTCGATGGTCATCGCGGGGGCGGAGAAAGTACTGCGTGAGAAGCTCGACGCGCAGACCCAGCGGAGTCAGATCGACAGCTTCCTCGCGTCGCTCGGGTCGATGAAGCCCGGCCAGAGGGTCGAACCTTGATTCGCGATCGCGGAGTCGCGCTGCGCTATGCCAATGCGCTCTTCGGCGCCGCCGACAAGCGCGGCGTGGCCGAGGAAGTGTTGTCCGATCTGGAAGGCGTGGCGGCTCTGGAAGGGACCGGGCACTCCCTGCAGAACTTCCTCGAGTCTCCTTCGGTGCTCGACGAGCATAAAGAGAAGATGGTGGTCACGGTCCTGCGCGGAAAAGTGCACGAGCTGGTCGTGCAGCTCCTCTTGCTCGTGATGCGTAAGAAGCGGATCGGGCACTTTCCGCTCATCGTGCCCCAGTATCGGGCGCTGGTGGAAGAGAAGCTCGGCGTGGTACGCACCGAAGTGGTTACCGCCATCCCCATCGACCAGGCGACGCTCGACGCGCTGCGCGGCGCCCTGGAACGGACCACCGGCAAGAAGCTGCGGGTCGAGCACCGGATCGATCCCTCCATCCTGGGAGGCGTGGTCGCGACGGTGGGCGGCGAGGTGATTGATTCGAGCGTGCGGTATCGGCTGGATCGCCTGCGCGAAGAGCTGCTCGCGACCGATGTCGTGATGTCCCGATAGCGATGTTTTCCGATGATGAGCAAGCGTAAGAGCAAGCGAAAGACCGATCAGGCAGAGACGAGGTAGGAACCATGGCGTTCAAGCCCGAAGAAGTGAGCTCCGTCCTCCAACAAGAACTCGAGAAGTTCGACACCAAGTTGGAGATGAAGGCGGTCGGCTCCGTGCTCCAGGTAGGAGACGGAATCGCGCGCGTCTGGGGTCTCGAAGACTGCAAGATGGGAGAGCTGCTCAAGTTCCCCAACGACGTGACCGGCATGGTCCTCAACCTCGAAGAGGACAACGTCGGAGCGGTGCTCTTCGGCCCGAGCAACCTCATCAAGGAGGGAGATCCGGTCCATCTCACCGGGCGCGTCGCGGAAGTTCCGGTGGGCCCCGCTCTGCTCGGCCGGGTGGTCAACCCGCTGGGAGAACCGATCGACGGGAAGGGCCCGATCGTGACCGAGTTCCGCTATCCGGTGGAAGGCTCGGTACCGAACGTGGTCCAGCGCAAGCCGGTGCACGAGCCGGTGCAGACCGGAATCAAGGCAATCGACGCGATGATCCCGATCGGGCGCGGCCAGCGCGAGTTGATCATCGGCGATCGTCAGACGGGCAAGACGGCGGTCGCGATCGATACCATCCTCAATCAGAAGGGGAAGGATCTCGTCTGCATCTACGTGGCGATCGGACAGAAGGAATCGACCGTCGCGCGCGTCGTCCAAGTCCTGCAAGATCAGGGAGCGATGGAGTACTCGATCGTGGTCTCCGCCTCCGCATCCGACCCCGCTCCTCTCCAATACCTGGCTCCCTACTCGGGATGCGCCATGGGCGAGTACTTCCGCGACAACGCCAAGCACGCGCTGTGCATCTACGACGACCTCTCCAAGCAGGCGGTCGCCTATCGGCAGCTCTCGCTCCTCCTGCGCCGTCCGCCGGGACGCGAGGCGTATCCGGGAGACGTCTTCTACCTGCACAGCCGTCTCCTGGAGCGCGCCGCGAAGGTGAACGACGAATTGGGCGCCGGATCCTTGACCGCGCTCCCGATCATCGAGACGCAAGCCGGGGACGTGTCGGCCTACATTCCGACCAACGTGATCTCGATCACGGATGGGCAGATCTTCCTCGAGTCCGACCTCTTCTATTCGGGAGTTCGCCCTGCGATCAACGCCGGAATCTCGGTGAGCCGCGTGGGAGGGAACGCCCAGACCAAGGCGATGAAGTCGGTCGCGGGAAAGCTGCGTCTCGACCTCGCGCAGTATCGCGAGCTCGCGGCCTTCGCGCAGTTCGGATCGGATCTCGACGCCGCGACCCAGCGCCAGCTCACCCGGGGAGAGCGCATGGTCGAGGTGCTCAAGCAGGATCAGTACGCGCCCATGTCGATGCCCGACCAGGTCATAATTATCTGGTGCGGAATCAACGGAGTGCTCGATGAGCTGCCGGTGCGCTCGATCCGCCGATTCGAGAAGGAGTTCCTTGCGTTCATGAAGAGCGATTACGGCGACATCGGGCACGCCATCGAGACCGAGAAGGTGCTTTCCGACGCGACCCAGCAGAAGCTCCGTCAGGCGGCGGAAGCGTTCGTCCAGAAGTTCAAGCAGACCTTGTAAGCCGGAGCAGGGAGCCTAGATGGCCACGCTGAAACAGATCCGGCGGCGGATCCGTTCCGTCAAGAACACCGGACAGATCACCAAAGCGATGGAGATGGTCGCGGCGGCCAAGCTGCGCCGTGCCCAGGATCGCGCGCTCGCCTCGCGGCCCTATTCGCAGAAAACCGCGGAGATGCTGCAGAGCCTGGCGGCGGCGGCGGAGAATCTGTCCCATCCCCTGTTCGAACAGCGCGAAGTGCGGCACCGGACCTTCGTGGTCATCGCCTCGGACAAGGGGCTGTGCGGATCGTTCAACATGAACGTGTTCCGGCACGTGGAGCGGATGATCCCGCCCGAGGAGCGCGCTGCGGTCTCGCTCTGTCCGGTCGGGAAGCGCGCCACCCAGTACTTCGGAAAGCGGAGCTGGAAACGCGCCGGCGGACTGGCCGTGCTGGGCGATCAAGTCCAGTTGATGCACGCGCGCGAGCTGGCGAACTCGCTCACGCAGGCGTTCATCGAGGGCCGGACCGATTCGGTCCAACTCGTGTTCACGCGCTTCAAGACGGTGGCGTCCCGGGAAGTAGTGGTCGAGGACCTGCTCCCGATCGTGCCCAAGCAGGCGGCGCCCGGGGGCACTCGCAAGGACTACATCTTCGAGCCGAATCCGGAGGCGATCTTCCAGACGTTGCTTCCGAGATACGCCACCAATCGGGTGCTGCAGGCGATCGCCGAATCGATCGCGTCCGAACACGCCGCGCGCATGCTCGCGATGGGAGCGGCGACCAAGAACGCGAAGGAAGTGTTGGGCCAGCTACAGCTGCATGGCAACCGCCTGCGTCAAGCCTCGAT
>CAMPIC010000542.1 GCA_946886185.1 uncultured bacterium | reverse complement strand
CCCAGATACCCCGCGAAGAGCAGCCGGCGCCACAGCGAGCCGATGGGAATGCCGCCGGCCCCGGAATAGCGCGTCGCGGCGTTGCTCTCGCCGATGGGATAGTCGAACTCGTCGGTGCTGGTCCCGACGAGGGCGTAGTCGAGGTTCTCCTCACCGTAATAGATTCCGGGCCGGCTGACGGTGAGGTCGGTCGTGGAGACGGGAGGAATGTCGCGAATGAGGAGCTCGGGCAGCCCTTCGGGAGTGACCCGATCGACGGGACTGAGACAGAGCCCGTATCCATGCGTGTACTTGAGATGGAGATTGACCCAGGTGCGGGCATCCGCCGGAATCTCTCCCGGGCTCATCTCCCGCGCCGACAGCATCACCTGCCGGTACTTACCGTCGATCCAATAGCGATCGACGTCGACATCCACGAACTTGTAATAGAGCCGGATCTCCTGGATCTGCGAGTAGGTAGAGCGGAGAGGGCGCCAATCCCAGAGTCGGATGTTGCGCAATGTGGATTCGTTGAGCGCGAGATCGCCGGCATCGAGATGCTCGTCCGCGGAAAACGACTCCGTGCGGATCTCGTCCAGATCGTACGCGAGCCGCGTAAACCGGATGCTGTGCTGGATGTACGGCGTCTCCTTCGCGAGCTCGTTGGGCTCCACCACCGTCTTCTGGAGAATCCACGGATAGGCGACGCTTCCCACCACCGCGGCCAGCACCAGGAGCACCGGGCCGCTTGCCAGCAGCGTGAGGTTCCGCCGGAACGCGCCCGCCACGATCACCGCGCTCGCCACGAGCGAGGCGCCGAGGAGAATGCGATAGGCGGGGAGCTGCGCATAGACGTCGGTGTAGGAAGCACCGTGGGTCACGCCTCGTCCCGAAAGGAGCAAGCCGAAGCCTGCGAGCCAGAAGTGGAAGGCGAGCGCGATCCCGAACGCCGCCACCAGCAGGACCAAATGGCGCGCGGGCCGAAGCATCAGGCGTCCTTCCAGGAACAGTCCGCCCTTCAGGAGGTACACCGCCGTACAGCTCGCGAGCGTCAAGCCGAAGAGACTGAGCATCCAGCTCCGCGCGAACTCCAGGAAGGGCATGGAGAAAACGTGGAAGGCGACATCGCGTCCGAAGATCGGATCGCTCACTCCGAACGGTGTCTGATTGCGGAGGGTGAGGTAGGGGAGCCAGCCGGTCGCGGCGGCCGCGCCCAGGAAGAGGGACGCCGCGACCGCGGCCAGCGCCATCAGGACGGTGAGGCGGCCCTGCGTAGGCAGCGCGCGGGCGAGATCGCCGAAGCCGGGAAACTGGCGCAGTGGAGAGCGGCGGTTGGCATAGAGCAGATTGCCGCCGAAGTACGCGAGCGCGATCACGAATCCCAGGCCGCCGAGGTAGAGCTTGCTCCGGAGGATCGTCCAGAACACTTCCGATTGTCCGAGCTCGCCGAACCAGAGCGCGTCGACGATCACGCCGAAGAGGCTCCGGAGCGCGCCGAAGAAGGCGAAGAGCGCGAAGAAGAGCAGGACCAGCCGGTTGGGATTCATGGTGGAGGCAGCCTACCAGGAACGCGCCACCGCAGTTGGGCGATTCCGCTCCGGTCGCGGTCTGATCTCGCCGCGCGCCATCGCGCGTCCCGACTGGACGCGAGAGAGTCATGAGCCGATTCGTTCACGACGCGAGCTAGTCAACGCGCCGCCGCGCGAGTACCATGCGCGCGACTCCACGGGGCTGGCCGGAGTGGCGGAACTGGCAGACGCAGCGGACTTAAAATCCGCCGGGGCGTGAGCCCCGTGAGGGTTCGATCCCCTCCTCCGGCATCGGGTGAAACAGCGCACGGCGATCGCGCTTCGTTTCGAGGGAACGAAACGATCCGCGATTCCCCGTTGGACGCGATCACAGGGAAGGTATCATTTGAATCGTGAGGGCCTGGGGGAGGTAGCCAATGAGCGAACTGGTGTCGTTGGCACACCTGCTTCGTCTGCTCGATGACGAAGCTCCGGTGGTGCGCGAGGCAGTGTCGCGAGAGCTGAGCAAGTACGGAGCGCGCCTGGGTGAGGCGCTGGAGGATTGGCCGGAGCCGGTGTCGCGGTCGGAGCGGCAGCTCATCGAAGAGGTGACCGAGCCGTGGCGCCGCGAGCAGCTGCTTCGCCGCTGGCCGGGACGTCTCGCGGAGGAATCGAGCCTACCGGCGCTGGAGCACGCGCTCGGTTTGCTCGCCGAGTACCAGAGCGGATTGACGCGACCGACTCCGCTTTCCCACCATCTGCGCGCCTTGGCGGAAGCGTTCGCGGGGCAGGAGCGGCGGCCGGACCCGGTTCGATTGGCACGATTCCTCTTCGAGGACATCGGGCTCACGGGGGCGAGGGACGACTATCACCACCCCTCGCACAGCAATCTGGTCCACGTGGTGGAAGAAGGGCGCGGTCTGCCCATCAGCCTCGCGCTCATTTTCGTGCTGGTCGGGGCGCGTCTGGGGCTGCGGGTCGAGCCGTGCAACCTTCCGCACCATTTCTGCGCCCGCTTCCGGCGCAACGGCCGGCTCTATCTGATCGACGGGTATCACGGGCCGGAGCCGATTCCGGAGTCGCTCTTCCTGACGCGCCATGCCGCGAGCCGGGACTGGTTGCCTGTTCTGCTCCGCCTGGAGGTGGCGCCGGGCACCATCGCGGCTCGCGTGTTGCGCAACATGGCGCGCGCCTACCGCGAGCAAGGCAAGACGGAGATCGCCCGCATGTTGGGATCGCTGCAGGTGCCGGGAGTGCGGCCGATGCGCGACCGTCCCGCGGCCGGAGTGTGGGCGGAGGGACAGCTCGTCCGCCATCGCCAGAATCTCTACCGCGGCGTCATCGTCGAGTCGGACGTCGAGCCGGAACCGACGGATCCCGATCTGCAGCCCTGGTATCGCGTGCTGGTCGATGGGCAGGGGGCGATCATGCGAGTGCCTCAGAAGACGCTGGCCCTGGATGATTCCAAGCGGCCGGTCGATCATCCGCTGGTCCCGTTCTTCTTTTCGCGCTTCATGCACGATCGCTACGAGCGCAACGCGCAACCCTGGCCAACGGTGTGATCCTGCAAGCTGCTCACACGTGCCGGCGGCTCTGCGGAGCTAACGCTGCCCGGCTGTGCGGCGAGGCTGTG
>CAMPIC010000541.1 GCA_946886185.1 uncultured bacterium | reverse complement strand
GCATGGTCTGCCGTCTTCCTCGCCTTCTTTTCTTTCCTGCTCAGTCTCGGAGTCGTGAGCCGACTGCGACGCCGCGTCATCGCTCCCATGGTGGAAATGTACGAAGTGCTGGAAGCGGTGCGGCGCGGGGATCGGTACCGCCGCTGCCGCGCCAACGAGGGGCCGATCGAGATCAAGCGCCTCGCTTCATCGATCAACCTTCTCCTCGATGGCGGTCTCACCGATGCGCCCATCGAAACCTCCAGCAGCTCCGGCGATGCGTTGAGAACGGCGCTCGCCATGCTTCTCGAAGAACGCGCCGTTCCGACGGTCGTGGTCGATGCGCAGGGAAACATCGTCGCCACGAACAGCCCTGCTCTCGACGCGCTGACTGCGCCCGGCGGTCCGGACCTGCGCCAATCGATCGCGCGACTTCCCGAGATCCCCCCTGAGGACAACACCCCCGCCCAAGATGTTCCCTTTGAAGCAATCGCGCTTTCCGGCCATGACGGATGGCTGTTGAGCCTTCGCTGACGCAGCCGCTCTTCCGGGAACTTCTTACAAACACCTCAGGCTCGTCCATGATTGCTTCGATGCGCGCCCGCTTCGCACCCTCGATCGTTCCGCTTCTGAAACATTGATAACGGAATGGTACGACTGCCGTTACGTCGCTGCCATTGTCGGTCTTGCCGTGGCGTGGCCCGCGTGTTCCGTAAATCTGGCGCGCTCCTTGCTCGGACCATGTTCAGCAACGCGGAGGACGAACGGTCCTCGAGGAGGTACACCATGTTGAGCTGGGCATTGGCATTTTTCGTCATCGCGGTCATCGCGGGTATCTTCGGTTTCACGGGGATCGCAGCCGGCGCGGTGGGAATCGCGAAGTTCTTGTTCTTCCTGTTCCTGATCGTGTTCTTGTTCTCGTTGGTCGCTGGACTCACTCGACGCGGCACGCACTAGCGCGCCGCCAGATCGGAGGACACTCGCAATGCGTACCGTCATCGCAGTGATCATGATCGCAATCGGAGTGATCGGACTCGCCTGGGGTGGAATCACCTACGTCAAGGATCGCGACACTCTCGACCTGGGCGTGGCCGAAATCACGACCGAGGAGAAGGATACCGTTCCGTTGCCGCCGATCGTGAGCGCGCTCCTCCTGATCGGGGGCACATCCCTACTGGTGTTGGGACGGCGGCGTGTTGCGTAGCAGGTGAGTGTGGGTCGCGTCAGCGCCCGCGTGCTCGGTCCCAATCCCGATTGCGGCGCATGATCTCGCTCGCTTCGTCCCACCAGACGGGAGCCGGTCCGGTGGTCGGGTCGTAGGCTTCCTGGAAGTGGGGAGCCAGACCCGATATCTTGAAATAGGCGTACCGGTTCTCGTCGCACCCGTTCCAGCAGCTTCCCCACGCATCGCGGAAAAGATATCGGCGCTCGACGTTTGCATAGTCCATGTAGATGGTCGGACCGTCCTCCTCCAGCGTCGGCGGAAACACCTCGGTCACTCCGTAGAGGAAGCGGTAGTCGCGCGCAGCATAGGTGAGATCCACGCAGACGTCTGACACGAGCGTGACCTCCGCCCTCCCATCCCATAGATCGCGCACCGACTCCGGCCTCGCTCCCCACTCGCGGTTGAGCTCGTCCCATTCGTCATAGCTGCGCTCCCGAATCCGCTCCGCCGCTCCGAAGTCGAACACCAGGATGAGCGCGGTGACTTCATGAGCGGGACGAAACGTGATGTCCCGGATCTCCGGCATCGTCACGCTCCAGTACCGGCGGATGTTGTCGAGATCTTCGCGGATCGTCCGCATGACCATTTCGGGCGGCTCGACATCTCCGGTCGCGAGAATCGCAAGCTCGCACGCCTCTCGATCGGCATCGAGACGCGCTGTCGATCCGCGGTCGAACCGCGGGCTGCTCTCGAGCGGCGGACGGACTTCGGTGGATCGATCGCCGGAACTCGGCTCACCCGGAACCGGCTGGGTGTAACCGCAGCCGAGTCCCCAAGAGGCAACCAGGAGAAGCGCGGACACACGGAGCTGCGCCGCCGAACCAACCAACCGTTCGACCGTGACCATGCTCACCGAAGCTCCCCTGTTCGTGTCACCACGCGTGCGGTCCTGTGTGAAAACCTTTCGGAATCGCCGCCGCCGTGTGCCCCGCTCCCTCCGGCCGCACGCGCGCCGGCGCATCGCTCGCCATCACCGTCGCCGCGCGCCGGCGCATCGCTCGCCATCACCGTCGCCGCGCGCCGGGCTTCACCCTTCCGGAATCGTTCGGACCTGCCAGAAGTCACGCGGATAGAGTCTGGCCAGGCGGGCTCCTGACTCCACACTCTGCAGATAGGTCTCCCAACTCTGCATCTGCGTCTCCGGGCCGATCACGAAGTAGCTCGGCTGGCTCGCCGCGCGCTCTTCGGAGCTCGGAATCAGGCCCGGGACGACCGTACCATAGACATCCAGCATGCGGTTGCGGAGCGCCTGGTAGAAGTCAGGTCGCTGCCTCAATGACAGGATCGCGCGGCGGAATCCGGCGACTTTCTCAGGCGATACTCCATCGGCCAGGTCCGCCGCCATCCATGCTCCCCGCTGCTCGTACCGCGCTCCGGCGCGCACTCCGGCGAACGCCTGCGCAACCGCGTAATCGGCCAAGGTCGGGTCCTCGGGAGCGTTTCTCAGGACGTCGATCACGAACTGCAGGGTCTGCGCGAGATCGGGGCAGCGCTCCGCGTAATAGATGATCCGTCCCGAACGCTCGTCGCTCCGTAGACCGTTCGAGTAGGCGAGCCCGGCCGACCAGGTCTGCATGAACATGCTGTGCGCTCCGCCTCCGCCGTAGAGCCGCGCGGCAAGGAATCGCAGGAGCGACTCGTCGTCGTAGTCGCGATAGCTCGCGCAGCTCGCGGTATGCAAATGCACACCGGCACGGGTGCTCTCGTTGACCAGGCCGACGAACACGGGTGGATTCTGGCCCCCCGTCCGCTCCTGCATGCGCGCATCCACCATCCGTTGGCTGCGGTAGGTTTGCCGATTGGACGGAGCCGGATCCAGCCGCGTTGCGAGGGCGCCCAGCGCGGAGGAGAGCTTCTCCGCGTCCGGAGTGCTCGCCACCAGATATCCACGCGCCAGGTCGCGGTGCCGAATCAGGCCGATGGT
>CAMPIC010000540.1 GCA_946886185.1 uncultured bacterium | reverse complement strand
GAGGAGTCCTGTCCCCATGTCGATTCGAGGCACGTTCTGCTTGGTCCTGGCGGCCACATCGATCCTGGCTTCCGGCGCGTCCGGTCAGGACGAGTACTTCGACGCGGTGACGATCAGGACGACGCCGGTCACGGAGGGGATCTACGTTCTCGAAGGGGAAGGAGGCAACATCGGACTGTGCACCGGACCCGACGCGGCGTTCCTGATCGACGACCAGTTCGCGCCCCTCACGGAAAAGATCAAGACAGCGGTGGCGAGCGTGACCGAACAGCCGATCCGTTTCGTGGTCAACACCCACTATCACGGCGACCACACGGGCGGTAACGAAAACTTGCGCAATGCCGGAAGCATCGTCATCTCTCACGAGATGGCCAGGGAACGGATGACGCAGACGATCTTCAACGAAGTCTTCGGGAGAGATGTGCCGCCCGGACCCGAGGGAGGCCTGCCTGACATCACGTTCGATCGATCGATGACGTTCCACCTGAACGGCCAGACGATCGAAGTGGTGCACGTGCCACCTGCCCATACGGACGGAGATGCCTTCGTCTATTTCCGAGAGGCAAACGTCCTCCACTGCGGAGATCTGTTCTTCAACGGCCGATTCCCCTTCATCGATACGGGCGCGGGTGGAAGCATGGACGGCGCGATCGGCGCAGTTGATTCGCTGCTGGCGCGCACCACGGAAACGACCCGCGTCATTCCGGGACACGGACCGGTGGGGACCCGCGCCGATCTCATCAGCTTCAAGGAAATGATGCAGGAATCGCGCGCGATCGTGCAGAAGGGGATCGACGCCGGAACGGAGATCAACGCGTTCGTGCTTTCCAAACCGCTCGCGAAATTCGACGACCCGTGGGGCAAGGCCAACCTCCCCACGGACATGTTCGTCCGCATCGTCCACGCCAGCTTGCTCCAGCAAGCCCAAGCGCAAAAGAAGGACTGACGTCTCTGAAGCTCGTCCTCCAGCCCCGCTCGTTCTCGAAGTCGTCCGCATGCGCGGCGCTCCTCGTCGCGCAAATCGGATTGGCCGCGCCTGATCCGGATTCCCGCGAAGACTGGCGTTGGATCACCGCCGAAGAATTGCGCACCACGGTGAGCTACCTCGCCTCCGACCAACTGGGCGGAAGAGGCATCGGCGAGCCCGGGATCGAGCTCGCAGA
The DNA here is from genome assembly GCA_946886185.1 of uncultured bacterium. Next base: position 1,969 of record CAMPIC010000540.1, on the reverse strand, counting down.
GGAATACATCGCCGCCGCGTTCGCGGACGCAGGGCTCGCGCCGCTCCCTGGCCGGGACGACTACTTCCTCCCCTTCTCGCTCTACACCCGCGGCTTCGACGCCGACTCCACCTCGCTTCGCATTTCGGCTGGCCCGTTCTCCCTCACGGGACATGCGGGAGCGACCATCCGCCCCTTCGAGTTCAGCGACTCGGGCGCGGTGAGCGGCCCGCTCATCTTCGCCGGTTACGGCATCACCGCGCCGGAGCATGGCTATGACGACTACGCCAATCTCGATGTGGCGGGAAGCGTCGTGCTGGTCATGCGGCACGAGCCCGGAGAGCTGGATCCGGAGTCCCCCTTCGATGGAGACGTTCACAGCCAGCACGCGTTTTTCGCGCGCAAGGCGGAGAACGCGCTGCGTCACGGCGCGGTGGGAATGCTGGTGGTGAACGATCCACTCCACCACGAAGGCCCGACCGATCTGCGGATGGATGATCCTCTGTTCCTGGACGAGACCGAAGCGGCGTTCGCGACTCAGTCCATTTCGTCGGAGCTTCCCGCGGATCGGAAGGTTCCCTTTCTCGCGATGCAGATCGACGCCGCCCTGGTGGATTCTCTGCTTCGCCGCTCCGGAGTCGAGTTGGCGAAGGTGCAATCGAAGATCGACGCGGCTCTCCGGCCTGTAGCCGTGGACTTGGGTGAGCTCACCGTCGAGATGCGAGTCGATCGCGAGGAGCGCGTTCGACTCATCCAGGCGCGGAATGTCGCCGCGATCCTTCCCGGAAGCGATTCGACGCGAGCGGGAGAGTGGATCGTGGTGGGCGCGCATCACGACCATCTCGGCACCTTCGGAGCCGCGGACGATGCGACGTCGCGCACGGCAAGCGGTGCGGCATCGGGCAGGGCGGGTCCGCCGTCGAGCTCAGGCGGTGCGGCGATAGGTGGTGCGCCGTCAGGCACGGCAGGTGATGCGGTATCGGAGGGCCCAGCCGGTGCGACATCTGCGGCGGGTGATGCGGGGCGCGCTAATGGTGGGACGAAAGAACGGATGGCCGACACGATCTTCAACGGCGCCGACGACAACGCCTCGGGAACGGCCGCCGTGCTGGCTCTCGCGCGGGCGTTCGCGAAATCGCCCGTGCGTCCGGCGCGTTCCATTGTTTTCACGACCTTCTCCGCGGAAGAGCATGGGCTGCTCGGTTCCTACGCGATGGTCGGACAGAATCAGATCGACGCCGATCGCGTCGTCTTCCTGCTCAATTTCGACATGATCGGGCGCAACCCGGATCGCCCGGTCGCGCTGACCGGAGACGGGTTCTCGCGGGGTCTCGAGGAGATTCTGCAGGTGGCCAACTCCGGACTCGAGGTGCCGCTCGGGATGGGCCGGACCTCGATGACAGGAAATACCGATCACGTCGCGTTCGCGGAGCGGGACGTTCCATTCCTCAGCTTCTTCACCGGCACGCATCGCGATTACCACGAGTTGAGCGACCATGCGAGTCGTCTCGATTTCGCCCGGATGGAGCGCATCGTCCGCCTCGCTCACGGAGTGGTGCGCCGAGTCGATGAGCTCGATGCCCGATTGCCGTTCCTCACCGATCTTCCGTGGCTGGGAGCGACGGTCGAAACGGCGCCGGACGCGGAGGGAGGGATGCTCGCCACCATTCGGAAAGTCGAAGCGTCGTCCCCGGCGGAGCGCGCGCTTTTGCGTCCGGGAGACGTGATCACCGCAATCGGAACCTCGCCCCTGGGTAATCCGCCGCGAATCAGCGAACGGTTCGGGGAGATTCCGCCCGGCACGTCCACATCGGTCGCCGTTCGCAGAACGAGCTCAGCGGAGGATCCGGCAAATGCGAGTGGAGTTGGTGACAGTCACGCATCCTCCGATCAGGGATCTTCCGATCAGGGATCTTCCGATCAGGCATTTTCGGATCAGGCATCTTTGCGGAACGATGCCTGATCCGAAAATGCCTGATCGGAAGATCCC
>CAMPIC010000539.1 GCA_946886185.1 uncultured bacterium | reverse complement strand
GGTCGGAGCAGAAACGACCGAGAATGAGATGCGCGATGAGGCGGGCGATCTCGACCGCGCGGTGCAGACCGATGGCGCTCCCCTGGGCACGGTGCGGGTGAGCGGACAGGTGCCGGTCCGATGATCGATCCGCGCAGACAACTCGCTGCTTCGATGGCGCTCTTCGCCGCGTCGTTCCTCTCCGTAACGCCCACGCTGGCGGAAAGCTCGCTGGTGCTCGGTGTCCAGGATCGCCGGCTCGACATCGACGCGAGCTTCGCACCCGATCCCATCGACAACGATCAGACCAGCATTCGCGGGACGTTCACGTGGGAGCTCAACGACGCATGGACCGTGGTGACGATGAGCGGAGCCGCGACCTCGTATCTCGGGCTCAATGACACGCGGATCGGAGGGATGACCGATCTTCGGCTGCGTGCGATCTATCGTCCGACTCCGGAGTGGGTCATCGGAGCGGGAAGCGTGGTTCCGCTGGGCCTTTATGAGCTGACCGCCAACGAAGTGACGACGGCGCAGTGGATCTGGAATCCGCGCTCCGGCTTTCCGCTGAACCGGCTCGGAGAAGGATTCGGGTGGGAGCTGACCGCGGCGCGAGCCGTTGCGCTCACTCCTCGGCTCTCCGCGGGAATCGCGGCCGGCTACCTGCGCCATGCGGAGTTCGACCTGCTGGAGAGCGGCGCCGGGGCCTATCGATTGGGTTCGGAAATCTCCACCTCGATCGCGCTGGACTGGAGATTGGCGGACGCAACCAATTTGCTGGTCGACTCCAGGTTCCGCTTCTTCGGAAACGACCAGCTCGCCGGCCAGGACTACGTCGCGCAAGGCGATCAGCTCGGAATCGGAGCCACGCTCGAGCTTCCGCTGGGCGCGCACGTGACGCGTTGGGGGATGCACGCGGCGTACAAGACCGACAACGAGTTGCTGTACCTGACCGATGAGGAGGCGGCGGCCGATTCGATCGCTCTCTCGGTTGCGGGAGGATCCACCTTCGGCTTCGAAGCGCGGGTCGGACGCGCGCTTTCTCCTTCGGTCCTGACCTACGTGGAGGCAGCGGTGGATGTGGTGAGCGGAAGCGACTACGCGCTCCCCACCAACGGGACGGCGTTCGCGCTCGGCCCCGGCTTCGGATGGCGCATCAACGACGCCTTCTCCGTCGGAGGTCGACTCTCCTGGCTGCACTCCTCAGGAACGGATGATCTCGATTTCACCGGACGCGATCTCTTGCTCACGTTGGAGTACCGGCCGTGACGGCGCGTGATGGGATTGACCGGGAGCACCGGTCATGACCAATGACCGTCGCCTGCGGCGCGTTCTGCTCGGTCGGGTGCTCGGGCTGACCGCATGCGCCTTCCTCTTCGCGGGATGTGGAAGTGAGTCTCTCACGCGCTCCGATTCCGCCCAGCTTCGTCTGGAATTGATCGCGAACCGGCAGGACGATCCGCGCACCTACTCCATCGGTCGGGTGCAGCTGCGCGCGCTCGATGCGCAGGAGAGTCTCATCGCCGCGCAGATCTTCCCGATCGATCGCAGCTCCGGCCGATTCGATCTCGACTTCGCGGTGCCCGCGGGAGATGGCTTGACGCTCCTGATCGAGCCGCTCGGTTCCGGCGTGCTGCCCGATGGAAATCGCACCGAGAGCGGGGTGGCTCTCCAGGCGGTGGTGAGGCCGATCACGGTCGTGGCGGGCGAGATCCTCGAAGTGTCCGCCGCTCTCGAGCCGTTCATTCCCGACAGCCTCGCCTTCGTCCTGGTCAGTGGACACGTCGAGCTGCAGTGGAAGGCGATGGCCATCGCGTCGAGCCACCGGGTGCGCGTGATCGAGATCGAGAACGACGGGCGCGTCTCGCGGCTGGTGCGCGTGGACGGCGATCGCGTCCCGATCGAAGCGATCCAGTCGCATCGCATCCTGGACGGATTCCAGGTCCAATCCGTGAACACCTTCGCGGAGTCGGCTTTCTCGGACACGCTCTTCTGGAGGTTCTGAGTGTTCCAGAAATACTACCCGCCGACTGGATCGAGCCCCGGCACGCTCGCCGCGCCGCCCGACGCTCTCGAAACCAAGATCACGATCGCCCGCTATGGGCTCGACTTCAAGGAGCTCCGACCGGTGGCCGACGTGGACGAGCTCACATCCATTTTGGAAGGACGCGATCCTTCCGAGAGGCTGTGGGTCCATGTCGAAGGACTCAAGTCCGTGGAGACTCTGGCCCGGGTCGGGCAGATCTTTCGCGTGCACCCTCTCGCTCTCGAAGACGCCGTCAACGTTCCCCATCGACCCAGCATCCAGTCGTTCGAGCACCAGGATCTGATCGTGGCCTGGACCGTGCGCCTGTCCGCGCAAAAACTCTTTGGACAGTCCGAGGCGGAGAGCGCAACGACAGACGAATCCACCGAGGTGATCTCAGAGGATTTGGAAGGGCTCTGGTGCGACCCGGACTTCGCGCAGATCGCGATCTTCTTCGGCGAGGGGTACGTCCTCACGATCGCGGAGCGGCCGGAGCGGATCCTCGAACCAATCCGGGAACGGCTGCGCGCCGAACAGAGCCGGATGCGAAGCCTCGGGACCGATTATCTCGCCTACGCGATCCTCGACGCGGTGGTCGACAGCTATTACCCGGTGATGGAACGGCTGGGGGAGCATCTCGACGAGCTGGAGACGATCGCGTTCGTCCGTCCTCGGCAGAGCCTGCTCAAGGAGATCCACTCGGTGCGTCGCGTTCTGCTCCATCTGCGCAAAGGGATCTGGCCGCTGCGCGATGCCCTCAGCGGATGGCAGCACAATCACGCGGGGCGCCTCTCCGATACCGTGCGCATCTATCTGCGGGACACATACGACCATAGCGTTCAGCTGGTCGACGTCATCGAGTCGTATCGGGAAGCGGTCTCGGAGCTTCTCAACACCTATCTCTCGGCGCTCGCCCAGCGAACCAACGAAGTGATGAAGACGCTCACCATGATGTCTTCGATCTTCATCCCGCTCACGTTCCTGGCGGGCCTCTATGGAATGAACTTCCATTTCATGCCGGAGCTCCGCTGGAAGTGGTCCTATCCGATCCTGCTCGCGATCATGCTGGCGGTCGTTGTCATCCTGTTGCGCTACTTCCGCGAACGCGGCTGGCTGGGCGGCAACGGAGCTGT
>CAMPIC010000538.1 GCA_946886185.1 uncultured bacterium | reverse complement strand
CGCGAGAACCGTGCCAGCTGCTCCCGCTCCGGGAGTCCGCAGCGCCAGAATCATACCAGTCACTCCCGCTCCGGGAGCGCAGGTGCCACTACCTCCCGCTGCGGGAGTGCAGCGTTCGCGGGTCTCGCGCTTTCGATCTCTACCGCAGTCCCGGATCCTCGAGCGTCAACGCGAGAATGGTTCCGAGTATCACGATCGTTGCCAGCACGAAGCCGAAGATCGCACCTGGAATCTGATGGCCTTCGACGACCGTAACACTCGCCACTTCCGACCTTGCGATGACGCGAGTCATAGACGGTGCAGGCGCGAGCGCCGGTTCCAAGACAGCAATGGAATCTTGCGTCACCCAGGTCACCGTTCCCCTCATTACAGGTCCGTCAGTCGATTCAACCGTTACGGTGCGGCCTCGCAAGGATGCCTCGTCGATTCCGGACGGCGGCACCTTGTGACTCTGGCAGCCAGAAACGAAGCACACGATCCAAAGCAGTCCCAGGAACCTCCAAACGTTGGCTGCATCGCGTCGAACTCGGGCGGGACCCGCGCGATTGTCGAAGGCGAGCACGGGATACGTCATTGATCCGACTGCTGCGCAGCGAGCACCGTTGTGCGGAGTTCCGAGAGCACTCGGTAGCCTCTTAGGTCCGCGTATCGTTCACCACGCTTCGTAAAGGCCAGCGTCGTTGGGAAGGCTCGGCTGTTCGTCAGTGCTCCCATGGCCGTACCGTCATCGGATGCGACACGGACTTTCACGGGTCTGTCTTCGAGGTAGCGAGCGACCGAATCCGCTGACGTGCCGAAGGCTACGGCTACGAGAGCAACGTCCGTGGGGTGCTCCGCCTGCAATGAGTCCAAGGTCCGGAGCTGCCGATCGGACCACTGCGACCATGTCACCCAGTATGTGGCCAGCACGATCTGCCCGCGGTACTCCTCGATTGTGACAGGCGTACCGGCCAGGTCGACTCCCAGGAGAACCGAATTGTCGCGAGGCTCGGTTCCCTTGTCGGAGCAACCCAAGAGAAGCGCTAATGAAGCCGTAAGGATCACGCTGCGTTGTGGAGCCATGCGACCTCTCCTACCTGGTGAATCCCCCCCGGCGGCTACCCCGGTAGCCCGCTGGTGCCGTGCACGACAGTTCGTGTCGACCTCAGCCGTGCGGCTGCCGCTTGACCGCTTTCTTCGCCGACTTTCGCTTCGCTACTTCCTTGGTGGGCTGTGATTTTACCGATGGCCGAGTCACTGTTTTCTTCGCCGCTTTCTTCGCTGGCTCTCGCTTCGCTGCTGGCTTCGTCGGCTGCGGCTGTGCCGAGGGCCGCTTCGCTGCTTTCTTCGCTGCTTTCTTCGCCGCCTTCTTCGCCACCTTCTTCTCGGTCGGTCGCCGCGTCTCGGGCTTCTCGTGCAGGCGTTGCTCCTCTTGCTGCGCTCGGAGTTTCACGATGCGCACGATCAGCTTCTCCGGCACAGGCTCCGAGAGGGGAAATCGGATCGTTCCCTTGTCGTTGACTTCGTAGTCCGACGCGTCGAGCCCGAGTTCCTCCAACAGTCGCTCGGAAATGGGATACAGAGAGAAGTGCTTCTTCCATCCGGCGAAATAAATGATGCAAGCACCGCCCTGTTCGTAGGCGGGAATCTGATAGGAGATCCTCTCCTTGGCATTCGGAAGAGCCTTGCGGATGACGCTGCGCACGCGCTCCAGAATGGGCCGCGACGCCTCGGGCTGGGATGCGATGTACTCGTCGACCGATTCGAACTTGCTCTTCGTCATCTCTACGGCCTCCGCAATCGTTTCTGCCCCGAGCATGATTGGATCCGGCGCTCCAATCTCGCTGCTCAAAGATAGCGCATCCGCTCCCGGCTGGGCGTCTGATCTGTATCTGTTGCGGCCGGGGTGCACGCCTGAAAAGCCGCATCTCTGCATCGAATCTTGCGCTGCCACTAACTCCAGACGGAATTGCTCGACACGCCCGGTAAGCGAGCCCCAAGCAGCGCTCCCAAGCAGCGCTCGCATGGGCGAATCGACCGCCGATGAACCTGCCTACCGACACGACAGATAGGGGGAATCTACGAGCCCTCCAGGCAATGGGATCGGAGAGGCCGCTCTAGCCGATGTCACCAAGACCCGCTATATTGCCAGGCGTGGACGAACGCCGCGCTATCCGGTGGCTGTACGAGCAACTGCCTGGTCTCGTCGCCAAGAACGTGCTGACCGAGGAATCGGCCGACGCACTCCGTTCTCACTACGGTCCGCAGGCAGCCCCCGCGCGTCGGGCGCCGCTCCTCGTGGTGGCCGTGATCGGCTCCCTCTTCGTGGGGGTCGGCATCATCCTGCTCGTCGCGCACAACTGGCAGCTGCTGGGGCGGACTGCCCGCGCCGCCCTCGCGTTTCTGCCCCTGGCCATCGCGATCGCGGTTTCCGCGAGAATCGGCATGCGGAGATCCGGCCAAGCGGCCCGAGAGTCCGCGGCGATGTTCCACACCGCTGCGGTTGCGGCTTGCCTCGCTCTCGTGTCCCAGACTTACCACGCATGGCCGGGGCTGGAGCAATTCCTGCTCCCTTGGTTGCTTCTGAGCGCGCCTTTGATCTACCTGCTGCGGTCCGTCATGGTCGCGGTCGTTTACGTGGTGGGAATCACTGCCTGGTCTCAGATGGCGGACGCTGCCCTCTGGTTCTGGGTCCTGATCGGTCTCATCGTTCCGTTCCATCTCGATACCGAGCGGATGAAGATGACGGCGCGCGGATGGCTGTCCACTGCCCTGGCGGTCGTGGTTCTCGTTCAGTTTCTCTTTCATATGGATGGAGTGGCCGGGAGAGCTTCTCTGCTGGCGATGAGCAGCGTCGCGGTGTCCTTGTACATCGTCGGAACGCGGTGGTTCGGCAGGCAGCATCCGTTCCGCTGGGTCGGCGGGGTCGCGATCTTGATTCTGACGATCATCCTCTCGTACTCGGCGACTTGGGAGCGGCCGACTTACGAGTATCGAACCGTGCCGGGAGTCGTGGCTTGGATCTTCACTGGAGTCGCACTGGCGTTGCTGGTTTCGTCCTTGCGCAGGGGTGCTGCCATCAACCCTTGGGCATCGCTTCTTCCTGTCGTCTGCGCGAGCTCGATCTTGATCGCACATCCGATCATCCAGGTCGGATTGATCAACCTGTACG
>CAMPIC010000537.1 GCA_946886185.1 uncultured bacterium | reverse complement strand
TCGTCGCCGACGACAACCGCGGGGGGCGTGATTCGACTCGGTTCTTCGTCGCCGTCTCGGAGAATTGATACGTGACCGCGGGGAAGTGTATCGCGCTCGCCGTCCTGATCGTCGGATCGCTCCTGGTTTCGGGATGTGGAAGCGCTGAATCGGATCAAAGCGAGACATCCGATACGCTTTGGAGCGTCTCGATCGTACGGAGGTGGGAGGATCAGCTTCCCTTCCAGGACCCACGATCCATCCGCGCGCGTGCCAACGAGTCCCTGCGCGACGTCATCTTTCCGGACTCGGTGCAGAAAGTGTTCGGCCTGGAACCGCCGTACACGATCGAGGGATTTGCGCCGCGATCAGAACACCAGGGAGGCCGTATCCAGGGCGCTCGTGGTATGGAACTCGAGTTCTGGTACGCGCCCGGACGTCTCTACTTAGGGTGCACCCTTCCCGATGTTGAGGATTGCGAGCTCGTCCAGCCAGGTAGCGTGGAACATCGAGAGTTCGTGAAGCTGCTTCGACGAATCGGCACATGGACGGTCCCCGAAGAGTACGTCGCTCCGTTACTGGCGATGCTCGACGATCGAGCCCCGGAGGAGTCGAGGATGTGGCTCCTGCCCAAACTGACGGAGACAGAGCGCGTGGGACTGCGATGCTTTCGACTTGCTCGACTCATCGAGGAGGATGCCACAGGAGCCCCAGGTGGCGGAGCCCCACGCCAGTTCGCCGCGAGGGACTCCTGAGTGTGCCGCTTCATGGGAGCGCGTGTCTTCAGCTGACTCGGGTACCACCTTTGATCGACGTGAGTTGACGGCTACGCGCCTGGAGTAATTCGCAGTCCGGGGAGCAGCGCGTCCAGCTCCTTGCGCATCCACTCGCGATCTCGAGGATCGAAGTAGCCGACGAGACGGAGTCCCTCGTGACTCTCCGGCCGCACCATCGTGACGACGACGATTCCGCGAGTGCGTGTCTTTCCCCAGAGGATCACCCCCCCCCCGGACGGCGGAGTTAGGTAGGAGGCCTCGAGTTTCGATATCGTCTGCTGCGTCGCGATCTCCGACTCGATTTGGGAAAGGTACGCGTCCGAGCTCGGAAATCGCGCGAAGCGAACACGCATGAGCTGCAAGATTGCACCCTCGGAATGCTCGCCGCGTATCAGGGCCATACCTTCGCCGTTCGGTTCCCAGCGCCACCCGGGCCTCGTCAAGTCGTTCCACTCGATCCCCAGCCGTTCAACGCGGTAACCGGATTCGTCGAAGCGGGCCTCGAGAGTAGGGAGCTTCTCGAGGGCGACGGCGAAGAAGTCGGTGCCCGGCTCCCCAAAGCGCCGCAGGATGCGGTAGTCGGACATCGTCTCGAGGTCGTCGAGAGAGACATCGCCTTGGTGTCGATCCCCATAGTGCGGTTCCCATACGGCAATGCTTCCGGCGGGGACCTCCGCGAGGTTCTTCTCGTTGAGGAAGAGCCGCTCCGGGTCGAGGACATCGATTTCCGCTCGCGCGCTGAACCAAACGTGGTTGCACACCGTCACGCGATCCGCCAAACCCTGTTCGAGGTACCAATCCGCTGCCGCGTGCATGATGCGCCGCTCCGGAGTGAGCGCAATGATCGGGCCATGACGAAACGTACTGATAAACACAATCAATATGACGAGCGTTGCCCAGATGGGTCCTGGGGTGCGCCGTCCTGGACGGGCGAACCGCCAGATGGCTGCCCCCAGGATCACCAGGAGGAGATAGAAGTTCACGTAGTCCGGCGCCCCGCCGAGACTCACGCCGTTGACGAGCTCTCTCGATAGGAAGATGCCGCACACCGCAGCCGCGATCGCCAGCATCGCCACGGAGAACCACTCCGGCGGCGACACGTAGCAGGCGCGGAATCCTCGAAGCGCCAGGAGAGCGAAGAAGGGCGAGATCGAGACCAGGTAGCGAAGTCTTCCCGCGGATTGGCCGGCCGACGAAACACTGGCGAGCCATGTGTAGATTCCGATGGCCGCGATCGTTCCTACGACCGGAATCATCCACTCCTTGCGGCGGATCGCGTGGGCGGCGCCGACCAACGACAGGCCGAATACGGCTGGGCCGATCACATGGATGTAGCCTTCGAGATAGTGTGCGAACTTGGTTGCCTCGTACGTTCGCTCCTCATCCACGAAGATCCGATTCCACAAAAACATCGGGTCGCCGGTATGGATGAAGCCCGCGGCATTCCAGAGGACGACCGCCCAAGGGAGAAGGGCGATCGCGCCCCAAGATCTCGATCGAGCGAACCGGATTACCCAAAGCACGAGCAGGGGAGCGAGCTCGACTCGCGTGAGCGGCAGCACTCCGATCACGAGCGCGCTCGCCCGCATGCGCTTGGTCTCCAAGAGATGGAAGGAGGAGGCGAGGAGGAGCGCAGCCAGCGGCTCACAGAGCGCGGAGAACGAAACAGCCAGGAAGTGGGGTTGAAGGCCGGTCAGGACGATTCCGAGTTCGGCCGGCTCTTCGTTCCAGAGCCGCGCGGTTCGGTATACGAAGTAGCATGTGAGCGCGGAAATCAGCGCGGTCGTCAGTTCGACCGCACCGTACCCGAGCCGGGCGGGAAGCGCGTAGAGGAGAGCGAAGGCCGGCCTCACGAAGAGGCTGAGCACGTGATCCCAGGATTCGAATACGGCCCGGGTATAGAAGTACCGCCCCAGATCGTCGTCGTCGAACGTGCCGGGAGAGAGGATCCCGAGCGCCGCGGACAAGAGGAAGACTCCGACGCACAGCAGCACCGCGGTCCGATGCCCGCCCTGCGCCGAGTTCGCTTCTCGTTCCATCGAGTCAGCCCCCTCGGGACTCCGCCTCGATCCGCCCCACCCAAACGTTTCGATCCATCCGGAATCCGGATGCTGTGGCCACGCCCGAAGGACGCAACGTCCCGAAGCCGCCGCAGAGAGCATGCTTCAAGGGCGTCACAAGGAAACTCGGGATGCGCCCGGGAGTCAACCCAGTCAACCCAAGTCAACCCAGTCAATCCCCCGGGCGGTTGACACCCCGGGCGGCCCGGCCTATCGTGGTGGGTTGCAGGCCGGAGTTTTCGAGCGGCCATAACTCTGTTGGTAGCGTGGCAGCTTCCCTAGGGGAATGTCGGGGGTTCGAGTCTGCCCGATGAGGAAGAGTATGTCGCCCTGCGAC
>CAMPIC010000536.1 GCA_946886185.1 uncultured bacterium | reverse complement strand
CTGCAACGGCGGCTCGCATCTTCCCCAGAAGCCATCTATCAGTCGTTGAAGCGGCGCAAGGAGCGTTTGGAGCGGCGCATGCGCGAGCTCGAGCTGCTCCAGCGAGGGGGCGCGGTTCCCGGGCCGTCGATGGCATCTCCACGAACAGGCGTGGCTCCAACGGTCCCGGGGCAAGCTGCAGGCGTCATACCCGACACCACTCCATCGCTCGATCCCGACGATGTCGAGGACTTGGAGGAAGCTCCCGAGCACGAAATCGAGGAGATCGAAGAGACCATTCTCGATCAAGCCACGGCGGCGAGCACCATCCAGGAACTGAAGGCGGAAATCGCCACGCTCACGAGACTGGAAGCCTTGGCGGGGGAGGTGCGTCGCGGCGGACAGGACGCCAAGTGGCGGGAGCTGTCCAATCTCCTCTCGGAGATCTTCACGCCGGGAGGGGTCGGTCAGATCGCCGATGCGGAACTGCCGCGAGGAGCAGGTCCCATCCCGCCTCCGAAGGCGTCGCCGCGTCAGAAGCTCGTCCTCTTCACGGAGCACCGCGACACGCTCAACTATCTCGACCGGAAGATCGGTTCGCTCCTGGGACGCCCCGAATCGGTCGTGCTGATTCACGGAGGCTTGGGACGGGAAGAGCGCCGCAAGGCGCAGGAGTCGTTCCTGCACGATCCACAGGTCCAGGTCCTGCTCGCTACCGACGCGGCCGGCGAAGGAATCAACCTGCAGCGCGCGCATCTGATGGTGAACTATGACCTGCCGTGGAATCCGAACCGGCTGGAGCAGCGGTTCGGGCGCATCCACCGGATCGGGCAGACCGAAGTGTGCCACCTGTGGAATCTGGTCGCCGACGAAACGCGCGAAGGAGACGTGTATCGCACCTTGCTGCTCAAGCTGGATGAGGCGCGCCAGGCCTTGGGAGGGCAGGTTTTCGATGTGCTGGGCAAGCTCCAGTTCGAAGGGCGCCCGCTCCGTGATCTCTTGATCGAGGCGATCCGCTATGGCGATCAACCGGAGGTGCGGGCCCGGTTGAGCCGCGCGATCTCCGAAGGGGTGGATCGCCCCCGCATCCAAGCGCTGCTCGAGGAAGGCGCCCTCGCACATGACGCCATGGACGCGAGCCGAGTCGCCAAGGTGCGCGAGGAGATGGAAAGAGCGGAGGCGCGCCGGCTTCAGCCGCACTACATCGAGTCGTTCTTTCTGGAAGCGTTTCAGCGGCAGGGCGGTACGGTCCGGCAGCGTGAGCCCCGGCGCTACGAGGTCACGCATGTCCCCGCCCCAGTGCGCAATCGCGACCGCGCCATCGGAACGAGCGACCCCGTGCTTTCTCGCTATGAGCGCATCGTCTTCGAGAAGGAGCTGATCGCGCCTGCGGGCCAGCCGCTGGCCGCCTTCGTGTGTCCGGGGCATCCACTGCTCGACGCGACTCTGGATCTCACCTTGGAGCGTCATCGCGGTCTGCTTCAGCGAGGCGCGGTGCTGGTGGACGAGCGGGATTTCTCCACGAGACCGCGCGTGCTGTTCTATCTGGAGCACGCGATCCAGGATGGCAGCCTCTTGCTCTCCGGTGGGCGGCGGACGATCTCCCGGCGCATGCTCTATGTAGAGCTAGAGGAGAGTGGCCGCACGCGGCATCTCCAGTACGCACCCTATCTCGATTACCGTCCGCTGAACGAGGACGAGCCGCACGTGGATGCGCTGCTGAGCCGTCCGGAGTGCGTCTGGGTGACGCGCGATCTCGAACAGACCGCGCTCGATCACGCCATCCGCTCGGTCGTGCCGGAGCATGTGTCCGAAGTGCGGGGCCGGAGACTGGGCTGGATCGAGAAGACCCAGGCGGCCGTGAAGGACCGGCTCACCAAAGAGATCGCCTACTGGGACAACCGGGCCGAGCAGCTCAAGCTGCAGGAGCAGGCCGGCAAACCGGCAGCGCGTCTCAATTGGCAGGAGGCGCGGCGCCGTGCGGACGATCTTCAGATGCGTCTCGAACATCGCCTCGGCGAGCTCAAGCGCGAATCGCAGCTCTCTGCGACCCCTCCGGTGGTTCTGGGCGCCGTACTGGTGATTCCGATCGGACTCATCGCCGAGATGACCGGCGTCGGTTCTCGAGCTAATGACGTACGCGGCGCCGACACGCAGGCCGCGGCTGCGAAAGCCCGTGCCATCGTGATGGAGGTGGAACGCCGCCTCGGTTTCGAGCCCGTGGACCGCGAGCTCGAGAAACTGGGCTATGACGTGGAGAGCCGCGTTCCCGGGACCGGAAAGCTTCGCTTCCTCGAGGTCAAGGGCCGGGTGAGTGGAGCGGATACCATCACTGTAACTCGCAATGAGATCCTGTGCTCGTTGAACAAGCCGGAGGACTTCATTCTCGCGATGGTCGAGTTCCAGGGCGACGATCGGCACACCGTCCACTACCTGCGCCGCCCGTTCCATCGCGAGCCGGACTTCGGGGTGACCAGCGTCAATTATGACTTCAAGGAACTCATCGCGCGTGCGGGACCACCCTCATGACCGTGTGCCAGGCGGCGCAGAGTGCGCGATCCGCTATGCTGCAGGCACAGAGAGTGTCGTAGAGCCATCGGAGATGTCCTGAGGAGGAATGGCAGTGACCAGTTACAGCGATGCAGAGCTGGAGGGCATGCTGGCTGACATCGAGTCCGATCTGGCGGAGCGCAAGGAATCCCTCAAAGGCGATGCTCCGACCAAGGCGCGTGAAGCGGTATGCGCGTTCGCCAACGACTTGGCAGATTATCGGCGTCCCGGTGTCGTGTTCATCGGCGCCCACGACGACGGAACACCGTCTCAGTTGGAAGTAACGGACGAATTGCTTCGCCAAGTCGCCGATATGAAGACCGACGGAAACATCGTTCCACCGCCGACCCTGACCGTAGCGAAGCGGACACTTCGGGGTCACGACATGGCAGTCGTGACCATATGGCCCGCTGATTCGCCCCCTGTTCGGTACAAGGGGCGGATTCATATCCGTATCGGGCCACGACGGGGTGTCGCCTCTGCGCAGGACGAGCGCATTTTGAATGAGAAGCGCCGTCACGGCGACCGACCCTTCGACCTGCATCCGATCCCTGCCGCTACCCTCGCGGATCTCGACCGGCGTCGATTCGAGGACGAGTACCTGCCGGCCGCATTCGCGCCCGACG
>CAMPIC010000535.1 GCA_946886185.1 uncultured bacterium | reverse complement strand
GGCCCTCTCGATCATGTCCGCGAGTGTGAGAGGCGTCCCACCGGTGCGGTCGGGATTGAAGCGGCCCACGCCGAAGCGCCATCCGCGGGGCGTTCCGTCCGGATCGTTCCCCTTGGCGACCAGGCCGAAGAATCCCTCATCGGCCAGGAGCATCAACGTGCCCAGACGCGCCTGGCCCGCGGTTGCGTTGGTTCCGTCCATGGTCCATTGCGCGCCGACCGCCGCATGCGTGCCGGTATCGAAGGCGAGGAGGAAAGCCGCGACATCGGCGCGCACTTCATCTCATCCCTCGAATATGATGCTCACTGAGTTCAGTAACTCGACGATGTCCTGCGTCGCGCCGTCGTGTGCGTTTCCGAAACCGCGCACGCTGAAGGGACCCTCGCGGTTGAACCGGGTCTTCTCGTACAGATTCCGAACCTGCGGCACGACCAGATCCTGCTCTTGCTCGAGCAGCCGGGCAGCGATGATTACGTTGTTCTGACCGGTGGGAGGCGTGTGGCAGCCGACGCAATCGCCGCCACCGCGGACCAATGCTCCGAACTCGAACAGTTCGGCTCCGCGAATCGGATCGGCGCCGTCGCCGAAGCTGGCCAATCCTCCATCGAGGGTCCGATTCGGATTGGGCGGATAGGCGAGAGAGAACACGAACGCCTCGAACTCGCTGAATTCGAGATCTCCCAGCGGCTCCGCGCGTCCCATCAAGGCCACGAATGCCGGGTTGAAATCGCGCAGCATCGGGCGGTCTCCGCGCCAGTGGAACGGGGTCGTGTCGGTCAGGCTCTTCAGCGACTGGGTCACCATCGGACCCTTCATCGGGTGGAAGCCGGAGTAGAGAGAGTCCGGACCCGGCACGTAGTTGCCCTGGGGATCTCCGAGATCCCACACCATGTTGTCCATCCCGCCGTTGATGTGGCAGGACGCGCAGGACAGATCCCCGTGAGCGGACGAGAGTGCTCCCGAATAGAATCGTTTGCGCCCGGCATGCACCTCGGGGGCGGTCGGATCGAACGCGAGCGGGAATGAAGCGACCGCTGCCGTCTCCAGATCCACGACATCGACGGCGCCCGGAATCCGCCGGAGCACATAGAGCCGCTCCCGCGCTTCGTCGATGGCCACTCCGATCGGCCCGTCGCCTACCTCGATGCGACGCAGCAGCGATCCTTGGGAATCGAGCTCGGCCACTTTGGCGGAGCCGAACGCGGGCAGATATACGCGCCCGTCGCTCGAAACGGCGGGAGCAAGCGGCATGGAAAGACTGAGCGCGCGCTCGGATGCCGTTCCCTCGGGGATGTCGTAATCGATGTGCTCGTTCAGATGACGCGGGGTCACCATCCCGGTCTGCGGATCGATCACGGTGATCCGATTTTGTTGAAACCGCCCTCGCAGGTTCGGTTCGAAGCGGATGTGATTGAACGATTCGAGATTGCTCACGTAGAGCCGCCCGTCGCCGCCCGCGGCCATTCCCGTGAGATTCGTGCCGACACCGGTGAAGAATTCGGTCTGCTGCAGAGTCGACGCGTTGAAGGCGATGACGTCGTGGTCCAACAAGCGATAGGGAAGATACGCGTCCCAGGAGCGGCCGATCTCGTCCCGCCAGGAGATTCCGTCGTGCTTGACGATCAGCGCCGTTCGAGGTGGATCCGGAAGAGCAGGATCCATGGGGGGATTTGGGGGAGGAGGTCCGCCTCCCGCGACGACGTCATCGAATGGAACCACTGTGGTTCGATTGCCGCTGTCGAACGCAGCCACATAGACGGTCCCGCCGTCCGGAGAGGTGGCTAGCGCGATCGGATCGCTCTGGTCGAGCGGCAGGTAACGCGGTTCCGCGTCCAGGTGGGAGATGTCATAGACCCGGAGCGCGTCTTTCTGGGATACGCACACGAAAGCGCGCTGCGGCTGCCCGGCGAACACCACGTCGGTCGGCTCGTCTCCCACCAAGAGGGTGCGAACGATCTGACGCGTCTGGAGATCGATGATCGAGACCGAATCGGAGAGATGATTCACCACCCACACTTCGGTCGCTGTCCGCTGTCGCACGGTCACCGGCTCGAGCCCGACCATGATCTGCGCCACCGTCACGGGCGGATCCTGAGTGAGATCCCACACGATGAGGCGGTGATCCGCCTGATGGAGCACGAAGAGGAGCGAGCCGTCTTCGGAGATCTCGATCGGGTGGACGGGAGGCGACTCGAACTGCGGCCCATCCGCTCTCAGGTTGGTCGCCGCACATGCCAGCAGCGCCGCCGCCATGAGGGCAGGCTGTTTCGCGGCGCAAGCCACGCTCCGGAGCAGGCGAGCCGGGCGTTCGGCCGAGGGCCTGTTCCGCCGGGGCCGCAGATTTGTCGATGAGGTCATCGCGATTCCAGTGGCACGAGGCATTCGGGGAGATTCGTCCGGGACGATGCCGCCGGTGGCAGCGACACCCCCAGATCCTGAAGACGATCCATCATACCCGATCGAGCCACCGGACGCCAATCGGTGGCACGGTATCCACTGCCCGCCTTCCTGCGAACCAACCTCTCGCCCGCGCGGTCGCCGTGGTCGCAGACGGCGAAAAGCGGGATCTACGTGGGACCTTCGCGCCTCGCGCGCTGCCGAGCGGCGTCTATCTACATCTTGGAAGCGAATGGGCAACGGCTCTCACGGCGCTTCGGATGGCTGCATTGACGCGCGGCGTGAACGCCCGATCCAGACGAGCCAGGCGATCAGCACGACGGCGCCGACGGCGCAGCACGCGAGCGCGAGCGGAAAGCTCGCGGGGCGATAGGCGAGCTCGATGCGGCTCGTTCCCGCCGGAAGCACGATCCCTCGGAACGCGTGATTCGCGCGCAGGATCGGCGTCTCTCGATCATTGACGCGGGCCTTCCACCCGGCGTCAAAGAGATCGGAGATGAAGACGAGTCCCGCGGTGCTCATCTCCGCCTCTAGCGACATCCGATCGGGACGGGAATCGCCGGTGATCGTGACGCGGCCGTCGCAGCGGTCGGGAAGGCCCGGATCGACCTCGACGTAGGCGACGGCGCGCGGATCGAAGTCGTCGCGCGCGAGGGCGGCCAGGCGGGGCGCCCGGTCGGAGATCACTTCCACGCGCGCCGGAACGAATGCGCGTGGGCACGCGTGCCGGTTCTCCAGGATCCAGTGGTCATCGCCGC
>CAMPIC010000534.1 GCA_946886185.1 uncultured bacterium | reverse complement strand
GGAGTACCGCTTTCCCTGGATCTCCACGCCGAGCCGAACCCGTTTGCGGACGAGACCACGCTCTCGTACCGGATTCCAGAGAGCGGGACGGTCCTGCTCCGGGTGATCGGAGCGAACGGGAGGATCGTGCGTGAGCTCCTGAATGAAACCCAAGAGGCGGGGGAGCACCGTATCTCGCTCGACGCTGTCGGTTTGGAGACAGGGGTCTATTACCTCGATCTCCAGGCAAACGGGACGCGCGCGAGCCGGCGGTGCGTCCTCGTTCGGTGAACGCAAGCCGGGATGCGCGCCAGCCGGCGGTGCGTCCTGGTTCGTCGACG
Source organism: uncultured bacterium (assembly GCA_946886185.1). The sequence continues at coordinate 2,841 of CAMPIC010000534.1, read as the reverse complement.
CAAAACGGGATCACGCGCACCAATCGGCGGTGTGCTCTGACTCCATGACGGAAAAGGGGCCGACGAGGAGGTATCTTCACCAATACAATTAATACTTTGTTCCCGGGACCATTCGCGGCGTTGGCGACGAGCCGGCGCTCCAAAAGATTCACTTGGAGGTACATCATGCAACGCAGCTTCATGAAATGGACGATGGCAGGCGCGCTCGTCGCCGTGACCGCGGTGACGGCGGGTGCCACGCCCGACCCGAACTCCGCGGTCATTCGGGAGCGGATCTTCAACGATTGTCCGAGCTCGATCCTGACCACTACGAACAACTACCCGTCCCTGATCTCGATCAGCGATCAGGAGCTGGGATGCCAGGGTTTCGCGAACTTGCACAACTGGCGATTCTCCGAGGATGGGTCCACGCCCGCGGTGTTCAACAACGGAGATCATTTCATGTTCTCCGCCGAGCTCGTGATCGACGGTACCGGGAACGCGGAAGCCGGTCTCCAAATCGCCCCTTGGTGGTCGCAGGACGTTGACGGCCGGTTCAACGTTCGCACGACCGATGGGGAGATCGCGTGCTTCGGAGGGCGCCTCCCGTTCTTCTCCTTCACGGGAAACTTCGGTCTCCATTACGTCAAGGGAGACGTGATCGGTCTCGAGGTGCACTACGACGCCAACGGCAACACCGAGGCGGATCCGGCCACCATCGAGTACGTCCTCGACTACGGCGGCATCTTCTCGAGCGGTCCGCTCCCCTTCGATGAGGGAAATCCGGACGAGGACCCGCCCTACGGAGTCTGGGGCATTCTCAATGACGCGCGCGCGGGTGGCTACGTGCAGGTGTTCCTGGAGCCGGGCAACCCGGAGGCGGGCGTGACCGCGGAATGGCGGGGCATCGAGTTCACCAATCTGGATGGACCGACCCCGACGATCGACAGCACCTGGGGACAGATCAAGAGCCAGTTCAAGAAGTAGCGTCCCGCTGGGCCGACTTGGTCAATCGTGAGCAACGGAGCGGAGGGTTCTTCCCGCTCCGTTTTCCATTGGAAAACGAAGGCCACTCCCAGCTGCAGTTTCAGCTCGTCGCTTTCGGAATCGTGCTTTCCAGGCGCACACCGCGTCGCTGGCATTGCCCATCCCGATGGAGAAGCCGCTCACACGAATGAGATCGGCTGCGCCGTCCTTGTCGAGCGTTCTAGCCATTCATCGATGTTCGGCCGGCACGGCGGCGGGCTTCCCGTTTGCCCTTCGACCGCCCGTCACGACACGTTTCGCGGCAGGAGGAACCGCCGCACCGCATCCGCGAAGCCTTCCTCCTGGTTGCTGCCCGTCACGACGTCCGCCTCCTTCTTCACCTCATCGCTGGCATTCCCCATCGCGATGGAGAAGCCGCTCACACGAAACATCGCGACGTCACTCGGCATATCACCCACTGTGACGATCTGCGCAGGCTCAATGTTGAAGTGCCGCGCCAGAGTTCTCACGACTTCGCCTTTGTTGGCCTGCGGGTGGGTCACGTCCAGATAGTACGGTTGCGAGCGGGCCGCGCTGGCCCCGCCGCCGAGACGCTCTCGAACCGTCTTTTCGCACGCGGCCACGAGCGGCAGATCCTCCGAGGTCCCGACGAGCTTCATCGCGCGCGTCAGGTGCTCCGCGGTGAATTCCGAAACCACCCGTGGATCGAACCGCACTGTGGACGATTCCCGCGCCACGCGAGGGGCGCTCGGGTCGCGAATCAGCCACTCCGATTCGGTATAGACCCACACATCCAGTCCTTGCTTCAGCATCAGGGTCACGGCTCGCTCGGCAATCTCCGGGTCGAGCGCATGGCTCTCGATCACCGAGAGATCGGGATTGACGAGCATTCCACCGTTGAAGCCGGCGATCGGATCGACCAGCCCGAGCGGCTCGATGAGCATGCGCATTCCGCGTGGGGGCCGCCCGCTGGTGATCGCCACGGCCAACCCGGCCGCGCGCAACTCCCGGACCGCTGCTCGGGTGGCCTCGGTCACCACTTTGTCCTGGGTGACCAGAGTTCCGTCCACGTCCGCGAGAACGAGCCGTAGTCCCGGGGGCGCTCTCAAGGCCGCACTTCCAGATCCGAACCGGCGAGATGCCTGCAGATCCAACTCGCACGCGCGATTGGATCCGGGATGAGACGGGGTTCCGGATCCCGCGACGACGATGCCGCCGTCAACTGGAGTCTCCGGTGCGGAGCGAAAAAAGGAGGCAGAGACCAGAAACGCGATGTCATTTTGCTCCAACAGAGAATCGGTGAAAGTGTCGCGATGATCGAACCTCGCGAGCCGGTCGACTGCGGGACGAACCGGAATGGCCATCCCAACTCCCACATACGAAAGCATCGCGCGGCACGAATTGACGTGCGCTTCCGAAGTTCGAGCCTCGCATGAGGCGGTAAATTCCTGCAAACAAATGGATTTCCTGGCCTGTCGGTAAATCTGGCGGCACCGTGGGTATTTTCGACGGGAATTCTACCCACAGGTTCGAACGAAAGCTGGCATCCGCGCTCCGGGGCATGGTTCTGCCGCTCGCGGACTTCCTGGCTCCGCTTTCCGAGAGGTTGTACCGGACAGACCGGCAAGTCGAGGATTACAATCACGTGCGGCTTCACAGGGCGCTCGCGTGAGTCGCCCTAGCCGACAAGCTGGCTGGCCGCGACAGGGAGATCAGCGACGAGGGACAGTGGATCCCGAGGTTCTGATGCGCGCACGTCGACACGACCTGACAGAGAGTCTCGATTCTTCGGTTCCGCGCGATGGATCATCGTTCGAAGCACTAACGGACGGACTTTCGGTTCGCGCAAGAAACGTCCTACGCCGGCTACAGATT
>CAMPIC010000533.1 GCA_946886185.1 uncultured bacterium | reverse complement strand
GGCTCGTCTCCCGAGGATACCGGACGAACCGGACCGGGACCCCTTGCAACGTGAGAACGGCATGCACCTGCTCCGCCTGCTCGATGTTGCAGCGCAGGTCTCCCTCGCTGTGGATGATCAGAGTGGGCGTGCGACACTTGCCCAGATACTTGAGCGGACTGGCGTTCCACTGCGGCTCGGGCTGGTCCCAGGCGTTTCCGGGCCAATACAGATCGGGAATGGTCGGGTAGTCGCTGCTCCCAGCCATGCTCACGAGGTTGGACACGCAGCGATCGGTGATGGCGGCGCGGAAGGCGCGCGTGTGGCCGATGACCCAGTTGGTCATGTATCCGCCGTAGCTTCCTCCCATCACACCCATCCGCTGCGGGTCGACGCGCGGGTGCTCCTGCATGTGCTGCATCACCGCCTGGATGTCCATCCAGTCGGCGCCACCCCACGATCCGCGAATGGCGCTGCAATGTTTCTCGCCGTATCCCTTGCTGCCCCTTGGATTCGAGAAGAAAACAGCATAGCCCGACGCCGCGAGGAGCTGGAATTCGTGAAAGAACCCGACTCCGTATTGCGCGTGCGGCCCGCCGTGAATTTCCAGGACCGCGGGAAGCTTGCGCCGCGCACTCGCTGCGGGCGGGAACATCGACCAAGTCTGCACGCGCGTCCCGTCGGATGCGCGAATCCAGTGGGACTGGATGGAAGCGAGCTGGAGCTCGCGGAGCAACGGACCGTTCATGTCGGTGAGAGCGCGAGGCTCCAGCGTCCGAATCGGCCCACTCTCGGCGCCGCGCGTGCGTCTGCGCAGTGCCGCGCCCCCCGATCGTGCCGCACGAGCCCGACGATTCGCCGAGCTACGTCGACCCGCAGCGGCACGACGACCCGACCGCTCGAGTTCGCCGACATACACTTCGTCGAGCTTCATCGAGCTTCCACGAGTGAAAACGATGCTCGAACCGTCGCGGCTGACATTGCCCAAGTTGTTCACGTACGCGCCCGAGGTGAGAAACTCGAGCTCTCCTCCGCGGCGCGGAAGAAGAGCGAGGTGCGCTTCCCCGTGCCATCCCAACAGCACCAGCAGATCGCGGGAATCGGGCATCCAACAGAAGCGAGGACCGAACGCAGGCTCCGCGGTATCGCTGAGGCAGGTCGCCATTACACAAAAGTCGGTGCGACCCGAAAGATTCCGCGGCTTCCCTCCGTTCGCATCCACCACCCAGAGGTGGGCGTTCTCCGGACTGTACATTTCATCGCGCCCGAGCCGGCCGGCGTATGCGAGCCATCGTCCGTCCGGCGACCAGTGCACTTCCGCTTTTGGTCCTTCCGGAAGCCCCGGCAGCTGCGTGACCTTTCCGCTCCGCACCTGCACGCGATAGATCGCGCTCATCCAGGGACGTATCGCCGCCTGCCGGTCGAGATTCGCCACTACGGCCAGTTCCCGCGAGTCGGGAGACCACGAGAATCCATCGATTCCCAGCGGGCCGCGGAAGATGCGCCGGTGCTCGCCGCTCTTCGTATCCACGATGTAGAGCTCGAAGCGCGCGTGCCCGAAGTAGCCGTCGCCGTCTTCTCGATAGGTCGGTGTCTCCACGATGAGCGGAGGCGTACTCGAGCCATCCTTCTCACGTTCCTTACGCGCTTCCCGAGTCAACTGCGGGATCGTTTCGCGATAGACCACGGCGAGCATGGTCCCGTCCGGCGACCAGGCTAGATCGCGGATCGACCCCTCGGGAAAGCGGGTGAGCTGAGCGGCCTCTCCGCCGTTCGGGTCGATCAGATAGATCTGTGGATCCCGGTCCTTGCCCCCGCGCACGAACGCGACCCGCGTTCCGCCGGGCGACCAGCGGGGAAGCGCATCCGACTCCCCGTTCGTGAGCAGCGTCGGCTCCTCGCCGCTGGTGGTGCTCACTCGCCACAGATGCGTCTTGTAGCGATTCTTCTCCCCGACTCGCTTGTCGACGAACACGACCTCGGTTCCGTCGGGCGAGATCCGCGGACTCGTGATGAAGTGGAAGCGGGTCAGGTCTTCCGCGACGATCTTGCGTTTCGTGTTCAAAGCAACTCCCCCAGATAATGACTTCGACCCGGCGCTTCAGGTCGACGGATTCTAGCGCAGAACCGCGGGGAGGTTCCGCCTCCGATCCCTGCGACCACGATCCCCGGGATTGCTGGCGCTGATCGCAGAGGGCTATCATGCGGTGCCGAGCGGATCCGGCGTCGGATCCTGCGCGTCGGCGGGGCAGGAGAGAACCGTGAAGACTCGACGGATCGAGCTAGATTCGCACCTCTGGTGGAAACGTCACCCCGTCGGCCCGATCCCGACCCTCCTGATCCCGACGCTCGTGATTTTCGCGTTCCTGGTGTCGTTCCTCGCTTTCGGCTGCGCGGAGTCTCCATCCGACTCTTCGGGGAAGCTTGCCTCGCTGGGCGTTCGAGTGCGCTTCGCTGCTGGGGAGAACGAAAGGCGCGCCGCTGCGACTCCGTCGGGTCCGGCGCCCTCAGCTCCGACTCCATCGGCTCCGACGCCATCGGCCCCGCCTTCATCGGCTCCGACGCCATCGGCCCGGCCTTCATCGGCTGCCACACCATCGGCGCTCGTGAGCTCCTCATTGCGGTTCGGGGAAATCGAGCTCTCGCTCAGCGAGATCGAAGCCCGCGCGGTCGAGCTGGGCGATGCGAACGTGGTCCGAGATCGGGACTCGGACGTTCTCGGCCCCTCCGCGACGCGCTTCGCCTTGCGCCTGGTGGTCCCTCCCGCGCAGTACTACCGCGTCGACGTGGCCGCGCGTGGCACGCTCGGCTCGGAGTCGTCGGCCAGCGAGCCCGGAATCGTCTTCTACGGTCAAGGCTTCGCCATGGACGTGTCCGCCGAGTCGGAGCAAACGGTCGAGATCGTGCTCGATCTGGTGATTCCCGATGTGACCGCCGTATTCAGGCCCGAGTCGGCACAGCTCTCCTGGAAACCGGTCCCCGGCGCGGTTCGCTATCGGATCAAGGAGACGATCGGAGACTCGGTCGTGGAGACTGCAATCTCCCGCACCGACACCTTGATCGCGATCGGCTCGGTCGCGAGGTCGTTCCGCGTACGCGCGGAACTCGACAACGGAGTCACCAGCGCCTACAGCCAGGCAATCGAAACGGGAAACGGAGCGAGCGCCGACCTTCCCGTGGGAGAGA
>CAMPIC010000532.1 GCA_946886185.1 uncultured bacterium | reverse complement strand
CTCGCGGCGTTCTTCTGGAGTGAGTGAGGCGCGGATCTGTTCGCGCGCGAGCGCTCCATCGACGTCACGGCAGAGCTCATCGAGCGCCTGCTCTCTCCGCGCCGCTCGGGAGACGCCCGGAGTAGGCGCGACGTTTCCCGGCGGATTGGGCACCGTGAGCTCCGATTCGAGACGACGGCGCACCTCGGCGCGAAACTTCGCGTCGCCCGGGGACTCATGCAGACCGTGCCTCTTGCGGAGATCGTCGATCACCGCGAGCGGCGCGCCCGCCATCCAGGGGTGCCGTTCGAGGAGGAACGCTCCGATTCGATCGATCCAGCGAGGCGGCTGGTCAGCTTTCGATCGTTTCGCCGGCGTGCCGCGCTGCGTGCCCCGCTGCGTGCGCCCGCCTCGAGCCGCCGGCCTATCCTCATCTCCAGCCCGTGGGATGTTCTCGCCTCGAGCTCGGCGCGTGCCGTTGGCCGTGTCTCTGGGCGGCATCGAATCAAAACTCACTGCAGGTGTAGATCACCCGGTGAAGGCAGTTCTCGCTCCGGCAGACGACCTTGCACTTCTCCTGCACGACCATTCCGCCACAGACCGGGCAGTATCGATCGAGCTCGGCCGCAGCGGGAGTGCCGGGAGTGCCTGCCCGCTCTCCCGGAGCGCCCTTGTCCCGGGACACGCGGATCTCCGGCTCGTCATCCAATTGCATCGCTCCACCTCCCGATGGCTCCGGATTCAATCGCTGCTCCGGCCAAGATAGTGGAGCCACCGCGCAGAAGGAAGCCCGACCACTGAGGCGGATCATCTTCCCCATGGGGACGATGACGGGGTCCCTCTTGCGCGTCCTTTCCGACCGAGTAGAGTCTGCCGGATCTTGCAATAATTTGCGCCGGCCAGCCCGAGAGAACGAGCTCGAGCGGCGACCGAATCCGGGAGGCCGGCGCGACGAGCATGAGAAGGCTTCTGCGATGTCCTACCTAGGTGAGCTGCTCTCCCTCGCTGCCCCCGTCACGTGGGCGTTCGCGATCATCGTATTTCGAAAGACGGGCGAGGCCGTTCCGCCCCTCCCCCTCAACATCTTCAAGATCCTCGTCGGCTTGATCCTTCTCTCCATCACCTGGTGGATCACCCTCCAGACCGGATCGTCGGAGGCGACTTCGCATCCGAGCGGTTGGCGGGCTTACGCGATCCTCATCGGGAGCGGGATCACCGGCATCAGCATCGCAGACACGCTCTTCCTCATGGCCTTGAACCGCATCGGAGCCGGACTCCAGGCGATCGTCACCACTTCCTACAGTCCATCCATCATCGTCATGAGCGTGCTATTCCTGGGCGAGCGGCTGACCCTGACGCAATCGCTGGGAGTGATCGCGATCCTCACCGCCGTGCTCTTCGTCATGACCATGCGAGGACCTCGCCGCGAGCTCGATCGCCGCACGATCGCGATCGGTACGGTCCTGGGAGTGTCCGCGATGATCGCGCAGGCCGTTTCGGTCGTGATGATGAAGCCGCTCCTCGCCGAGTCGCCAGTGGTGTGGGCGAACTGCTGGCGGATGCTCGCGGGAGTCGGCGGGCTTCTGATTCTGCTCCCGTTCCTTCCTCACGAGCACCGAGACGGAATGCGGACTCTGCTGAGGCGCTCGAACTGGGCCGGATTGGTATTGGGCGGCTTGCTGGGGAACTACCTCTCGCTTCTGCTCTGGTTGGGCGGGATGAAGTACACCCAGGCATCGATCGCATCCGCGCTCAATCAGACGTCTACGCTCTGGACGTTCCTGCTGGCGGCATTGCTGCTGCACGAGCCGATCACGTGGAAGAGGGTGGTCGGCCTGTCGGTCGGAATGCTGGGCGTCGCGCTCGTCACCTTCGGGTGAGGCTCTGGGCGCCGCCAGATCTTTCGTCCGGGAAGGCGGATGGTGCGCGATCGCCAGCGCATCCGGTTCGTTCCGCCGATGCCATCATTTGCGTTGTTCGGCCCCCGACGCTCACTCGGGATCGGGATCTGCGTCCGGTCCTCCGGTTTCCGCGATCCAGCGATCGAGGAGGTGGAGCCAGCGTCCCGCCATCTCGGCGGAAAAGACGAACTCTCCCTCCGGTTGGATCGATTCGACCTCTTCGGGAGCTGTCCGGTCCGCCCATTCCAGAAACGGCTCCAAAGCGCTCAGAAACACCTCTTCGTCGCGCTGCTGGATCGTCTGCTCGAGGATGAGCCCGTCACGCACCTTGAAGGTGAGCTCGCAGCGGGTCGTTTCGATTCCGAGACGGCGATACAGGGCGTTGGTCTCCCAGAAGACACCGGTGACGACATCGCCGTCGGCCTCCATCGATTCGGAGTGGGCCTCGCTCTCGATCACGCGATCCCATCCGAGCAGATCGACCATCTCCGAGCGGTCGAGGTAACCGTCGCTCCCTTCCTCCCGGAAGCGAAAGTCGGGATGGAGCATGGCGAGCGCGCGGGCGTCGTCATGATCGTTGGCGGCGTGCATGAACTCGATGACGACGTCCCGCGGATCGGCCGCCTCGCCTCGACCTCGATCGTCCGTGCTCATCGATGGACTCCTTCCTTTTCGAGAACGCGCCCAGTGCTGGCGGACCGCCCAGGTCTCGAACCAGCCAGGAGCCGCCCGCATACCGAGATCATTGCCCCACCGCGACGGCCCTGAACCGTCCGCGGCCCGATACCGTATCATCAGCCAACGACCCGTCGATTCCCAAACCAGACGATTCGATCGATGCCCAAATCACGCAAGTCCATCGAAGAGTATCGCGCCAAGCGAGACTTCCGGAAAACGCCCGAGCCGCCGCCGGAGATGCAGCGCGAGACCGAGCTGGAGGATCTCCAGTTCGTGGTCCATCGCCATGATGCGACGCGCCTGCATTATGACCTGCGGCTGGAGATGGAAGGAGTGCTCCGATCCTGGGCGGTGCCGAAGGGGTTCTCCTACACCCCCGAGGACAAGCGGCTGGCGGTCCGGACCGAGGACCATCCGTTCGAGTATCTGACCTTCGAAGGAGTCATCCCCAAAGGGGAGTACGGCGCCGGCACCATGACGATCTGGGATCGCGGCACCTACCGGTTCGTCAATGCCGACGGAATCGACGGAGTGAGCGCGGGCAAGTTGGAGCTCGAGCTGCGCGGGCGGCGCCTGCGCGGCGAATGGCACCTCGTCCTCACCAAAGG
>CAMPIC010000531.1 GCA_946886185.1 uncultured bacterium | reverse complement strand
CACCCAGGCAATCCCGCTCCGAAATGTTGGATCACGAGCATGGCGCTTGCGAGGAGTGCAATCGCGAGGAGCGCGATCATCGCAGTGCGGCGCGTTCCGGCACTCTCGTTCCGACCAGCCATCCAGCCTCCCTTCCTTCGTCGGCACAATGATGGGCGAAGGGTAAGGGGGAGCGGGCAACGGCGCAATTGCGGCACGCGTCCGAAACCAGCCAACAGCATCTACCACGCAGGTTCTCGGAAACCACACCAGTCCCGGACGCGCCGTCGGCGTTGGCTCGTCATTCCAACGCCTCCGTTTGCCGCCGCTCGCACGATTCCAAAGACAGTCGATCCGATGTCCCGAGCTGCGGTCCTCGCGCCTGTGGTCACCGCCGCCGAGCTCGTTCGAGCGTCGTCGCGGACCGTTTCCCGGACCATCGGGTTCGTCTGCCTCGAAAGCCCGTCCGCGAATTGCGTGCCAGACCGGCGAACGACGTTCCGTCGTGTTGCAGCCCGTCGGGCACACTGGAAATGCCGACTCGTAACGTATTGTACAACAGCTATTTATGTTGATTGATGAATGTCGGATCGCAATGGGGATGAGTTCGCCGAGTCGCGCCGATCACATGGGAACGATGAAGTCGGTGTGGCACGACGTGTCGCGTAATGCCTCACTCGGCGCGGAGTGCGCCGGCACCGCTTCATTCCTCGGGAGCGCTCTCTTCCTTGAACCCGTATTGCTCGAGTTTGCGGTAGAGGGTCTTTCGATCGAAACCGAGGATGCGCGCCGCGGCTGCTTTGTTTCCTTTCACCTCTCGCAATGTCCGCAGGATGTGCTCCTGCTCGAGCTCCGCGATCGAACGCATCGAGGAAACCACTTCGGTCCGCGGGGGGCGCGACCGGATCTTGTCGGGCAGATCGGAGGGCCCGATCACCGGCTCGTGACTGAGCACGATCGCGCGCTCGATCGCGTTCTCCAGCTCGCGGACGTTTCCCGGCCAGGTGTAGCGGCGGAGCGCCTCCAGCGCCTCGGGCGAGACGATCCGCTCCCGGCCGAGCCTCGAGCCGTGTTTCCGCAGGAAGTGCGCGACCAGGGCCACGATGTCCTCGGGACGCTCGCGGAGGGACGGGATGTTGATCACGATCACGTTGAGCCGATAGAAGAGATCGCTGCGGAAGAGCCCCGCCTCCACCCGCCGCTCCAGATCGCGATGCGTGGCCGCGACCACGCGGGCGTCGACCGGAATCGCGGTGGTGGCGCCGAGCGGCTGCACCTCGTGTTCCTGGAGCGCGCGGAGCAGCTTCCCTTGCACGGAGAGCGGCATGTCGCCGATCTCGTCCAGGAAGAGGGTCCCACCGTCAGCGCGCTGGAAGTAGCCCTGATGATCTTCCCGGGCGTCGGTGAACGCCCCACGCCGATGACCGAAGAGCTGGCTCTCGACCAGCGTTTTGGGAATCGCGGAGCAGTTGACCGCCACGAACGGCCCGTGCGATCGCGGGCTCCCTTCGTGAAGGGCGCGCGCGAGCAGCTCCTTGCCGGTGCCGCTCTCCCCCATCAAGAGCACGGGCGAATCGACCTCGGCGGCGCGGAGCACCAGGTTCATGGTGTTGCGCATGGCCGCGCTCTCACCGACGATCCCGTGGAACGAGGAAGGATGATCGTCCGGAAGCCGCGACATCTCCTGCTGGAGACGGCGCGCCTCCACCGCGCTGTGCACGATGACGAGAAGATCCTCCATCAGGAACGGCTTCGCGATGTAGTGGTAGGCGCCCGACTTCATCGCCTCCACCGCAGATCCGATGCTTCCGAAGGCGGTGATCAGGACCACCGGAATCTCGGGATCACGCCGCTGCATCTCGGCGAGCAGCTCCATCCCCTTCATGGACGGCATCATGTTGTCCGTCACGATCACGTCGATGCGATGCCGGGCGTGCTGCTCGAGCGCTTCCACCCCGTCCGCCGCGGCCACGACGTCATGGCCTTGCTCCGCGAGCTCCTCGAGGATGAGCTGCCGCATGTCCGGATCGTCCTCGACGACCAGCACGGTAGAACGTTCCTTCACGATGTCCGCTCCTGCTCCATCCCCACCTCTCCCTTCGCTTCCGTTTCCCGCGCCGCGCGCCAAGAAACCACTGCCTCCCCGTTCTCCATCGCGAAGGCTTCCGCTTCCCTGGAAATCCGATCGTTGCCGATCGGCAAGGTCACCGTGAGGCAGCTTCCGCGCTCCGGATTGCTCTCCACCTCGAGCCACCCTCCGTGTTCCCGTACGATACCGTACGCGACGGAAAGTCCCAGCCCTGTTCCTCGCCCCACTTCTTTGGTCGTGAAGAATGGATCGAACACTCGGGAGAGATTTTCCTGCGCAATGCCGACACCGTCGTCCCGCACCCGGATCCGGATCATCGGCCGCACGTTCAAGGGATCTCCGGGCGAGGGCCTCTCCACCGGATCGATCTCGATCGTGATCGTGCCGCCCGAAGGCATCGCGTCGGCCGCATTGGTGAAGATGTTGAGGAACACTTCCCGGAGCTGATCGGAGTCCACCCGGATGTGGGAGATGAACGAGCCGACCGGGAGGAGAGCGCGGATCCCATGCTGCTCGAAGCGGACCTCGAGCAGCTCGAGGACGTCGCGCAGGATCGCGAGGATGTCTCCCTGCTCCTTGCGCATCTCCCTCGCGCGGGCGAAGTCGAGCATGCGGCGGACCAGGAGGGCGATCCGATCGACCTGCTCCGCGATGATGCTCAGATCGCGTTCCACCGTCGCGTTGCGAGGCTCGGAGACGACTTCCATGCGGCGGAGAAGCCGCTCCGCGCGGCCGCGGATCACGTTGAGCGGGGTCCCGATCTGGTGCGCCAGCCCTGCGGTCAAGGTGCCGACGCTCGCCAGATGCTCCGCCTGCGCCACCCGCGCTTCCACCTCGGCGCGCGCCTTCTGCTCCGAGAAGAGCGATTGCCTGGCGTCCTCGAGACGCTCGAGCATCGCATCGAACTCGTGGGAGAGGCGCTGCAGCTCGTCGTTGCCGCGCGCTTCCACGCGAGTCTGGAGGTCTCCCGCGCCCACGTCCCGGAATCCACGGACCAGCCGCTCCACCGGGCGCCCCACCACATGGTTGGTCACGGCCAGGACGATGACCGCGATCGAAAGAACGGTGATCAACGTCAGGAGGAAGATGGAAGTCCTGGAAG
>CAMPIC010000530.1 GCA_946886185.1 uncultured bacterium | reverse complement strand
CGGTGATCCCCCGGGCGCGCACCGACTCGATCAGATTGGGACGGAGCCGCTGCGGTCCGAGAATGGTCACGCGCGCTCCTGTCACGAAATGATTCCTCCGCAGCGCGATCCATGGCGCTGATCCCTGGTTCGGTTTCGGCGAGTCGTGGAACGGTGCCAGATTCGCCGGAAGAGTAGCAAGCCTCCGCTATTTGCGATGGAGCGTCGAGGGGGACAGGAACCGCCGGGGAAGAGGGCGGCGCGCTGCGCGGTTCACTGAAATGCGCGCACCGAGAGGATGCGGAGATCTCCGGGTCGAGGATCCACGTGCAGAGTCCATTCATCCACCACTCCACCGTTCCGGTCCAGGAAGCGCGCGATGACCTCCTGCTCTCCGGGCGGGATCTGCGCCTTGACCATGTCGATCCGGCGAGGGAGGAGGATCCAGCTGCGGGTGTCGGCGTTTTCGGTGGCGAGGTTGACCGCGTTGACCACCCATCCGAGCACTTCGTTCTCCCGCTTTGCCCCCTTGCGGGCCATCTCCTTCGTGATCGCCCGCGCCACCGTCTTGAGGAGCATCCCGGGAATGCGCGCGGAGAAATCGGCATTCGCAACCGACTCGACATCGAGCGCGGGCGCTGCGGGAACCCGGGTTCCATCGGGAAGGACCAGCTCGCAGCGGGCGACCGCCGAGGGCATCGATTCCAGCCGCGGGAAAGCGAAGCGGAGCACGTGATCCAGCTTTGCGTCGTTCCGATACGAGTAGATGTGGTTTCCGTACCTGTCGACGTAGCTGCTGGCGGCTCCCCAGGCATTGCCGTCCTTGTCGTCGAGGATGGGGAGGACGATGTCGACCGCGTCCCGATACGGAGCGAAGCCGGATTCGAAGAAGACCACGAGATTGTGATCATCCCCCGCGCCGGCCGCTTTCGCGATGTCCGGATATCTCTCCTCGAGCGCTTGCCGTTCCTCGGTCAGACCGAGATGCGATGCGACGGCGTAATAGTCGGCCGCGAGCCAGGGAGGCGCGGCGAAGCCGCAGCAGTCGTCTTCCTCGTATCCAACATAGGCGTCGCGCATGGAAACGATCGCGTCGTTCGCTTCGCCGGCCGCTTCATAGAGCAGCCCCGTGACGTACTGCAAGAACGCGGTCTGCTGAAACCGGTCCTCCGAATTTTTCTCGGGGTCGCGCAGCGCGAGCAGATGGTTCGCCTTGCGCGCCTCCACGAGGGCTTCGTCCAGTTGGCCGAGCTCGAGATAGTTGAGTGCGCGATAGTACGCCACCATCTCGATCTCGTAGGGCAGGGCCCGGTAAGGAAGCGAGAGGTCGGAGGTGAGGAGGGCGGCTGCCTCGCGTGAGATCGATCGCGTGTAGAGATCCTCATGGCGCTGTTCCGCGGCCTCGAACGCCTCGTTGCTTTCCGCCCACTTGCCGGCGAGGTGGAGCATCGTCCCCTTCTCCAGCAGGTAGAGGAGGTCGTCATCCTTTCCCTTCGACTTCTGGAACTCGGTCAGCGCCTGATCGACGTTTCCCGCGAGGAGCGACTGGCGGACCAGCCGGAGGTCGTGCGAATGCGACGCGCATCCGGTGAGAGCCAGGCTCGCGATAAGCGCCAGCAGGACCGATCCGAGCCGGGCAAGGCCGGTTCGGTAGGTTTTCACGGCTTGTAGGTGCTTCTGCCGATGTACTTCTTGATCTTCTTCTGGCCGATCCACGTTTTGACGTTCGACTCGATGTCCACGAGGGTCAGATCGATCTGGTAGTAGCGGACCTGCTCACCCTTCTCGGTGTCGTTGATCTGGTTGATCTCGCCCATGAGCATGTAGTCGGCGCCCATCTCCTGCCCCATCCGCTTGAGCGTCTCGGGAGCCGCGTTCACGCGCTGATCCTCGCGTTCCTCGCGCACCTCTCCGCGCTCTTCCGCGGAGGCGACCACCTGGACGGACCCGGAGTTCACCATGGCGCGCTCGATGTCGCGCAGGAACGTGCCCACCGCGATGTGCTCCAGCGACTTGTTCCGGATGGAGCCGGCGATGATGGTCGGCGTCTCGCCGGTCCTGCCCTCGAATCGGGCCAGCCAGGGGCTGTTCAGGCAGTCCGCGATCATCTCGTCGGAGACCAGCCTCGAATCGGTATCGTTCCACTTGCCGGAGAGGTCGACCGTCTCGTTCGGATCGATCCGGCTCACCACCTTGCGCGTGCAGCCCGCGAGCGCGAGCAGCGCGAAGGCCACCACCATCAGTCCCAAAGGACGCGTCCTCAGCATCGTTCATCTCCCAGGATGAGGTCCTTGCCGTACGAAGATCGGTACACCAAACCAACCCTTCCGGATCGCGTCAAGATGCGGAATCTACCGGGGTCCGTGCGATCGAAGCATCCGCCGTGCCGCGAGCGCGATCACTTCCCGGGATCGCGCGCGAGCCGGATTCCGCTGAACTGCCAGCGCGAGGCAGGGGGAAAGAAGTTGCGATAGGTCGGCCGCAGGTGTGACGCGGGAGTCACACAGGAACCGCCGCGCAACACCATCTGGTTGCACATGAACTTGCCGTTGTACTCCCCGAGCGCTCCGCGGAGCGGCCGGTAGCCGGGGTACGGAGTGTATGGGCTCTGGGTCCACTCCCAGACGTCGCCCAGCATCTGCTGGATCCCGTCGCTTTCGAGAGGCGCCTGCGGCTGGAGCACGCCTGCGTCCGCGAGGGTGCCCTGCCGGCCCGCTTCTCGAGAGGCCACTTCCCACTCCGCCTCCGTCGGCAAGCGGCTGTCGCGCCAGCGCGCGAAGGCGTCCGCCTCGTAAAAGCTGACATGGCACACCGGCAGGTTCGGATCCACTGCCTCGAGGCCGCGGAGCGTGAGCTGACGCCACCCGGAGCCGCTCGGCTCCCAGTAGAGCGGAGCGTTCCAACCTCCCTCTTTCACGGCGGTCCAGCCGTCGGAGAGCCAGAGATCGGGCTGCCGGTACCCTCCGTCGTCCATGAACTCCAAGTATTCACCGCAGGTCACGAGCCGGTTGGCGATCGCGAAAGGAGCCAGGAGCACCTGGTGAAGCGGTCCTTCGTTGTCGAAGGCGAACTGTCCGCCGGAATGGCCGATTTCGTGGATGCCGCCGGAAAACTGGCGGAAAGCGAGTGGAATCGAGCGCGACCGCGGCGCCGGAAGATCGGTCCGATAGGCGGGACGGAGCGGATCGGTCCCGAAG
>CAMPIC010000529.1 GCA_946886185.1 uncultured bacterium | reverse complement strand
CTCCCTGGAGCTCGAAGACACGCAGGGCACGCACGAACATCGCTTCGATCTCGTGCCCTCCGAATTCCGAGCCGGCGGGAAGGACCGGCAGGTCCTCCTCCGTGATCGGAACGCGCAGCTTCCGCGCCACGCTGGAAAGGAGCGCGTGATACTCCGCCGAGGTCGACGGCGGAAAGAGCGGGATGTGAACATCGAGCCGACCCTGGCGCTTCAGATCGACCTCCAGGAGATCGGGGCGCGAGGTCGCGAAAACCCAGATCACCTTCCCGCGCATCTGCGTGTTCGACATCTCCTTCGCGAGCATCGCATAGATCCTGCCGGAGAGGCCGCTGTCGGAAGAGCCGCTGTCGCGACGGCCCGTCATCTGATCCGCCTCGTCCACGAACACGATCACCTGGCCGAGCGCTCTCAGGATCGCGAAGATCTTCTCCAGCTTTCCTTCGGTCGAGCCGACCCATTTGTCGCGGAAGTTCTTGAAGACGACGCAGGGGATGCCCATCTCTCCCGCCCAGCAGCTCACCAGGAAGGTCTTGCCGGTGCCGATGCGCCCGCAGATCAGGTATCCCATGGGAAGCGCGTGGAGCTTGCCGCTCCGCATCAGCCTGGCGTCGTCACGCAGCCACGCTTTCACAGCGTCGAGCCCCGCCACGTGATCGAGCGTAAACGGAGATTGTACGAACTCGAGCAGGTCCTGGCACTCGCGCTCGATGGCTGCTTTCTTGCGTTGCGCGAGCGCGGCTTCCGTGACCCTGCCTCCCTGATGCAGCAGTCCCACCACGAGGGCGCGCACGCTCTCGCGGGAGAGCCCCGCCAGGCGCTGCGCGAGCGGCTCGAGCTCCAGATCGGAGCGCGTGGCCAGATCGGGAACCGGCCCGCTCTGGAGCCACTGCAGATAGCGTAGGGACTCGTCGCGATCCGGAAGCTTGATCTCGATCTCGGAGCTGCCCGGATTGTCGGTGATGAGCGCATTGATGTCGTTGAGGCGCTCGGTCATCAGCACTGTGACTACGTTGTGCCGATGGATCGCCGGATCGTTGGCCCAGGCGAGCACTTTCACCAGGTGCGAGGAGGCATCTCCGGCGAGCGCGATCGGATCGCCCGGCGGAAGGATGAATTGGGCATAGTCCAGGATCACGGCGAGGCGCGGCCCTGTGCCTCCGCGGGTGCGGGTCAGGCTGTCGAGGTGGATCGAGCGGAGAATGAAGTGATCGATCAGCTCGAGCGCCCGGATCGGCTCGCGCAGGCTCGCCATCGAAATGGAAGCCGGGTTCTGGCCGGTGTACGAAGTGACCCACTCCGCGAAAGTCTCGGCTCCCTTCAAGGCGCGGAGGCCACGACCGCGGTCGTACACCAGGACTGTGTCATAACTTGAAAACATCACATCGCGGAGAAACTGGTCGAGCGCGACGTAGTCGCGGGAGCTATCGGGGCGGGCGGTCTCGACCACATCGCCGATGTTCCCATAGAGGACGAATTGGCTGGCGGCGCCGGCGCTGTACTGCGCCTTCATCTCCGCGGCCCAGGAAGGCAGCCCGTCAGGACTCTTCATGAACTCCTCGCATCCTCGTCAGGAGCGGTGGCGCCTCTTCGCTCAGATCCTCGGTGGCGGCGAAAAGGCTGCGCTGGGTCCGGATCCAGTCCGCGGTCTCGCCGAGCGAGGAGCCGACCAGATCGATCTGCGAGCTCAAAGCCGCGCTGTCGCGCTGCACCAGCGCTCGTTCGCGCATGAGCTCGACCTGCTGTTCCACTCTGGAAAGCTCCGATTCGACGAACTGCAGCTTCTGTTCCGCCTCGGATAGATTGGCTATACGCTGGCGCAGGATTTCGAGCTTTCCCTGCAGCGATCGTGACAGCTCGGGAGAAAGATCGGGCTGCGCGAGCTCCGCTTCGATCCGCTGCGCATCTTTGATCAGCCGCCGCTGCGTCTCGGGGGCCAGCTTTCCCTCCTTCTCCAGGCTCAGGATCCCCTCTCGGGTGAGAAGCAGCTGGAAGAAAATCCAGACGAAGCGATTGAGGCTCTCCGCATGGCTCTCCAGGAGAGACTGTTCATACGCGCGCCCGCTCGCGTGCGTCTCGAGCACCTGCTCGCACGTCCTCTGCAGACGCTCGAGGCGGTGCCGCGACTCTTCGCTCAGCCGCTGCACCTGCGCCTCGGCCTTGGCGCGCTCCAGCTCCAGCTCCGCGAGGGCGGCCTTTCCGTCCACCACCCGCTGGAACCGCCCGTTGTTGGCCACGGCGAAGAGATAGCCGAGCTCGACACCCAACCCCAGCACGAGAAACCCGGGATTCACGAGGAGACCGAGCAGGCCCACCGCGCCGACTCCGACCCAATTCGGGGGAACGAACATTCCGGCCGGCCGCGCGCTGAAGGCCGCCTTGACGTAGTCCATCAGTCCGTTCGTGCGTCGAGATGCCATTCCGCTCCGTTCGCCCCGACGTGGGATACCTGCCGGAACCGCGCTGAATTCTAGCCCGCGCCCGCCGGCCTCGTCAGAAATTCGGCCGCACGTGACTGCTGGGACACCGCTACCCGGTCCGGCTGGGGGCTTTTGCTCGTTCCCGCGCGGACCCGCGGCGAGGCCACCCCTGTTGGGCAGAGGGCTCTCCACCGCGCCTCGTCCTTGCGAGCCGCGATTGGCTCTCGTATGGTCTCCCGCGGCCGGTCGACGCGAGCTCCCGACGAGCTCGGAGCGGAGCCGGCCCGACTGCTCACAGGGGAGGCAAGCGTGTCGGTCTCGTTCTACAACCGTCTCAAGCGCCAACACACTCCGAAGGAACTGCTCGCCAGCCGGCGCGATGTCCTCAGGCAACTGGCACTCGCTTCGGGCGCGCTCCTGCTCTCGAACTGCGCACCCGGACGGGTCGGGTCTCGCGGCGGGAAGCCCCGCGTGATCGTGGCCGGAGCGGGATTCGCCGGCCTCGCCGCCGCCTTCGAGCTGCGCGCGGCCGGCTACGACGTCATCATCCTCGAGGCGCGGGACCGCGTGGGAGGTCGCGTGCTCACCTTCACGGACTTCCCTTCGGGACGACCGGTGGAGGGTGGAGGCGAGCTGGTCGGCTCGAACCATCCGATGTGGATGTCCTACTCCGATCGCTTCGGTCTCAGCTTCCTCGACATGTCCGCGGACGAGGAGTACGACGAGCCGTTCTGGCTCCAGGGACGGATGCTCGACATCTCG
>CAMPIC010000528.1 GCA_946886185.1 uncultured bacterium | reverse complement strand
GCTCAGTGTTAAGGCGCCCGTTTATTGAAAAATGGCGAGGGGGGTAGGGGCCGTTCCGCCTAAGACCGGGTCGGGGCGAATTGGTTGCCCGTTGATCTCGCGAGCTGCTGTCAAGGTGGGTTGCTCGCTCCGTTGCTGCAACTCAATCCTGATTGAACTCTGCAAAACTCATTTCTCGAACGATTGGGGAACGCTGATCTTCGTTAATCAGCGCTGATCCGAGCAGTTGAGATGAGCGTTCCACGATTCAAGTTCACAACCCACAATCAGGATCGGCATCTGGATTCATCTGGATCAATCAGTGAATAAACGGTCTGCCGCCGCAGATTCGGTATTCGTGTCTTTCGCGGTTACCCTCCGGTTTCGTTCCGTCGGTTCTCTCCTCCCGTGTGATCCGTGTATTCCGTGGGCAATTACATCCGTGGTCCATGTGATGGGACTTGGTTGAATTGCGAAAGCGGTTTTGATCAGATGCCGCGTCACCCGCCATGCGCCTGGACCAACTCAAAACGTACGCTCTTTCGCTTCCGCACACGACCGTGGTCAAGCAGTGGGGCGAATGCCTCGTTTTCAAAGTCGCGGGTAAAATGTTTCTGCTCGTTTCGCTCGATGCAGAGATCATCGATGGCGTCGATTCGATCCCTCCGTTTCCGGAGGTGGCGACGCGGGTCCTGCAGCTCGCCCAAGATCCCGACAGCAGCGCCGCGGATCTGGCGCGCGCCATCAGCCGCGATGCCGCGCTCACCGCTTCCATCCTCCGCGCCGCCAACTCCGCCGCGCTCGGAGCGCGCGAACCACTCACCGGCCTGCCCGAGGCGGTGGTTCGACTGGGGCTCCGCTCGGTGCGCGACCTCGTCGTGATCGACTGTCTGCCGAGCCGCCGCGCCTCCGCGAGCGCCGTGCAGCGTCAGCTCTGGATGCATTCGGTCGCCTCCGCCCTCGCGTGCCGCGCCATCGGAGTGCTCCTGCGCGGACCCGATCCGGAGTGGGACTTCCTGGCCGGGCTGTTCCACGACGTGGGGCGCATGCATCTCAACGATCTGTTTCCGCAGGTCTATCAGAAGTTCTGGGAGAGCGACCTTTCCAACGAAGGATGGATGCTCGCGGAACGGAGCGCGTTCGGGATCGACCACGCCGAGGTCGGAAGCGCGATCCTGGGGCGTTGGGACCTGTCGCCTGAGCTGCAGCAGGCGGTGGCGGATCATCACCTTCCCGCGTGCGAGCTCACCGGAACCAGTCTGCGAGTGGCCGCTGCGGACGAACTGACGCAGTGCGCCGGGACGCAATCGGCCGCGGACCTCAAGTTGATCGATCCGAACCGGGCGGACAGCGCATGTGCGCAGCTCGGGCTGGTAGGGAAACCGTTCGACGAATTCGTAGCGCGCACGCAGCCGATGATCGTGAGAGAGCTTCAGATCTTCGCTTCGATGCCGTGAACAGGAAGCCGGAGAGGGGAACTCCTTTCGGCAGTCAGGGACGACTCAAGGGGGCAAGGAAGATGCGCAGGAGAAACGGAAACGGTTCGCAGCAGCTGCAGGACATCACGGAGAAGTTTCGTCGCGGAGAGACGAAGCTGGTCAAGGTCCTCGAGGAGGCCGGATACATCACGGAGCGGGAGCGAGCCGCTTTCCTCGACAAGATCCAGAAGGCCGTCGCGCAGAAGCGTTCTTCCGAAGTGCTCGCCACCGCGCACAGCATCCACAATCGCATCATCCGGATCCTCCAGGGATCGAAGTCGGAGCGGGGCGAAGCGGGGCGTCGCGAGAACCAAGAGCTCGAGATCCTCATGGAAGTGGGCCGCATCATCCAGACCACCACGCGGCGGGAGGATGCGTTCGAAAAGTTGCTGGAGCTGATCCGTCTCGTCATCCCCTATGAGAACGCCACGCTCTTCGTGCTCAATCGCGGCAACGGCCAGCTCAACGTCGGCGCGGTCCGCGGAGAGCATGTCGATCTCATCTCCGGGGTCCAGTTCGATCACGGATTCGGGTTCTCTTCCTGGGTGGCGAAGCAGAAGAAACCGATCCTCCTGAACGAGCTGCATCGGAGCGCGCGCCCCGACGGCCCGCAGGTCGGATCGTTCCTCTCCGTTCCCTTGGTGGTGCAGCAAGAGCTGATCGGAGTGCTCAATCTCAGCCATCCTGGCAATCAGGCGTTCACCGAGGATCACCTGCGGATGCTCACTCTGATCGCGGGGCAGGCGGCCGCCATCCTCCAGCGGGTCTTGATGTACGAAGAGATGGCCCGACTCGCCATCACCGACGAACTCACGGGCGTTTACAACCGGCGTTACTTCGGGCTTCGCCTCGACGAGGAGATCGCCCGCTCGCGACGCCACGGCCATCCGTTCTCGCTGCTCTTCATTGATCTGGACAACTTCAAGCGGATCAACGATACCTACGGCCATGTCCTGGGCGATCGGATCTTGGCGGACTTTGGCAAGCTCCTCCAACGATGGGCGCGGAGCACAGACCTGCTCGCGCGTTTCGGAGGAGAAGAGTTCGTCGCGCTGCTTCCCGTGACCGACTGCGGCCAGGCGCTCGCCGCCGCGGATCGGCTCCGGCGCACCGTGGAAGAGCACTCCTTCCCGCGGCGCAAGCGGCTCACGATCTCGATCGGAGTCTCCACCTATCCGCTCGACGGAGCCGCGGAGGAGGAGCTCATCAAGGTTGCCGACCAGGCTCTCTATCAAGCGAAGCGCATGGGGAAGAATCGAACGATGGCGAGCTCGGTGGGAGCTGCCTGAGAGGTGGGAAGCGTGCAGGACGGGGCCACTGCATACCGGCCGTCTCTCCTGGTGGTGGACGACGAAAAGCCGCTCCTCGAGATCTTCCAGGAGTTCTTCGAGGGGAGCGATTATGACCTGACCATCGCCAACAGCGGGGAAGAGGCGATGGAGATGCTCAGCTCGAAAGCGTTCGACCTCGTGGTCACCGACCTCAACTTGCCCGGGGTCGATGGCCTCACGGTCATGAGCCACGCGAAGTCAGTCGATCCGGAGCTCGAGGTGATCGTCCTCACGGGGAACGCCTCGACCCTCACGGCGATCGACGCGCTGCGCCAGGGGGCGTACGACTACGTCCTTAAACCGTTCGATCTGTTCGAGATGGAGCGGACGGTTCAGAAAGGACTGGAACGCCGTCGGCTGCTCTCGGAGAACCGGCGGTTCGTCGCCTCGCT
>CAMPIC010000527.1 GCA_946886185.1 uncultured bacterium | reverse complement strand
CATCGTTCACTGCCGGAGCGAAGAAATCGATCGAGCTGACTTCCGGATCGGCGGACGTGGCGATGGTCCGCGTGGTCACGCCGTCGGAGAGGAAGACTCCGCTTCCACTGGCGAGATTGGCGACGAAGGCGACCCAGCCGCTGTCGGACATCCCGACTCCGTTCTGGATTCCGACGTAGGGAGATTCAGGATCGGCGTCGTCATCCGATGCGATCGTGGTGAACGTGCCGCCCGCTTCGTAGCGGCGGATCTCGTCCGGAGACGACTCCGAGGTGGAGCCGAGGCGCACCTTCGCGGCGAACTGCGATGCGCCGTTGAATCGCGGGACGAAGAGGAACGCGATCGGACCGCCCTCGACCACGTATTGCGTCTGCGTTCCAGCATCGTCTCGTATAAAGGCCTGGACCGCGCCCAGATCGGCGCGGAATCCGATCTCGCCCGCGTTGTTGATCTGCGGGCTGGCGAATCCGTCGATGCCGAATGGACCGCCTACTGGAACCGCGACCTGGGAAGCGCCGCTCTCCGCGTCGTAGAGGAAGACGCCTTCGGATTGGAAGTCGTAGTTCTGCTCGAAAACGGTGTCGCCGGATTCGTTGATCGATGGATCGGTCAGGAGGCGATCGGCCGGGGCGTGATAGACCACGGTGCCCTGTCCGTCACGTCCATGCCAGAGGCCGGCGTTGCCGGTGCCCCCGACGACGAGAAGTCGGAAGGTGACCTGCGCTGCGTCGTTGAGGGCGGGCGTCCCGCTGTTGAAGCTACTGCCGGGAGGAAGGTTGTAGCCGTCGACGATGTTACCGCGGGCCTGGAGCTGGTAGGTGCCGTAGTTGGGAACCTCCGCGTGCAGGACCGATGGCGCCAGAAGGCCAACGACGCAGAGACGGAGGAGGGAGCCCACGAGTACGCGAAGTTGCTGATGCGGAGTCGTGTGTTGCATCGTTCGATGATACACGATCGAGCCAAGCATCTCGCCCCCTCCCTCTCCAGCGCCCATGCACACGGACGAAAGCGATGTGTTCATGAACCACGCCGTTCTTGGTAATCGGACGCAGTCGGGCTTACCTCCCTCAAAAGAGTGGGTTGAAAACTCTAGTGGGCCGCGTGATTCGCCCCCGCGACCACGCAACGCCGTCACGAGGACGTGGACTCCCTATTTGAGGATCACGACGCGACGGGTCTCCCGTTTTCCAGCGGCATCGAACTCGATGTAGTACACGCCGCTCACAACGTGGGAGCCATCGATCCGGCCATCCCAGTGGAGGGAGTGACTGCCTGCCTCGTAGGAGCTCGCGTCCAAAGTCGCGAGAGATCTACCCGCAACGTCGAGGAGCCGGAATCGCACTGGAGTCGACGCCGGTAGCGAAAACGGCAGGTCCACGGTTCCCCGCGATGGATTGGGTACGGGAAGACCGAGATGCAATCGCACATCAGCGTGGGATTCACCTACCTCAGACGTTGCACAGGATCCGCGAGCTCCGACCAGCTGTCCGCAGGGGCTGTTCTCGGGCAGGCAGGGCGAGCCATCCATCACTGAGTAGTCCCCTTCCGCCGTGGGCGCCTCCGTGCAGGCCACGGCACGGCAGAACAATGGGTCTCCCTGGATCTGTTCTCCTACGTACTCGACCGTTCCCAGTCCGCCGACTCCGGAAGGATTCACCGCCGCGCAGATGAAGCTGATCCCCGAATATTGGTCGTCGAGAAACACCTGAGCACCGGCATTGGCGCAATTGAATCTAGCGATCGACCTTTCGAACGTGATCCAAGACGGGCTGCCCGAAGTGCCCGTGAGCCTCAGGCCGCCACCGAAGGCGTTGGCTCGGTTGGCGGCGATGGTGCTCCCGACGATGCTCAGCGCCGAGGACTCGCAGTGCACGGCGCCTCCCAGGCCGTTGCCGGTTAGGGTGCACCCCGTCAAAGATGGGAACGAACGGCGGGCGAAGATGGCGCCGCCACGGGTGGCGCGATTGGCTCGCAGCACACATCGCTCGAAGGTCGGCCCTGCGTCATCGCTGAAGATGACGCCGCCGACCCCGTCGGCTTCGTTTTGCTCGAAGACGCACTCCACGAAAGAGGGTGTGGATTTGTCGGCGCAATACACGGCGCCTCCGTCCCCGCTCGTCGCGCCATTACGAATGGTGATCCCGGAAACGACTCCCGACTCCTCTGGTGAAACGAACGAAAAAGCGCGCCCGAGCCCTTCACAGTCGATGATGCAAGAACTCGGGTTGCCCGATTGAGACCTGAGCTGAAGGCTTTTCCCTTCGAAGTCGATGTCTCGATTGCCGGCACCGGAGAACACTCCGTCCGCGAGCTCGATGGTCGCGCCGGAAGGAGCGAGCGACACCGCTTGCTGGATACTTTCGAAGTTTCCAGCTCCATCCGGATACACCGTGATCGTTCCGCAGGGAAGCGGTAAACAGACGGCTCCCTCGCCAAGACTGGTGCCGTTTCGTTCTTCGCAGACAGTCTCCACCAATACCTCACAGTATCCGTCCGCGAAGCAGCAGGCGTATGCGGGCGGGCAAGGATCGGGATCACATGAAGTCCCCTCGCCGAGGAACTCCGCTCCAGGGATCAAGGCGCAACCGTCCTCCGGCAACAACCCACAGGAACCGTTGGGCAAACAGCAAGCCCCATACAGACCGCAGCCGACGGGCCACGCGCCCATGTTTTGGCCGCACGGGCTATTGATGGCACTGCACGGAGACGCCACGTCCAACCGGAAGTCGCCCAGTTCGGCGCCACAGAAAAGCGGATCCAGCTCGATGTTGCTTCCGCCGGATTGCCCCTCGATGCACTCCGTGTAGTTCCCCAGATCGTGGCCGAAGACGTCGGAGCAATCGATCTCGACGTGACTCTCGACCTCGCAATGAACGGCATAGCTGTCCATTCCGAAGGCGAGGATGGATGCGCCGATATTGACGATCGAGCTCAGCCGCGATCCAATCGTGGATCCGAGCGGCGAGCGATTCCGCCAGAACGTGCATCTCTCGACCGTGATGATGCTGAAGGCGTGGGCATCCAAACCTCCGCCCCGGATGGTCGCGGTATTGCTATCGAACGTGGTGTCGACGAAGACCACATCGGTTCCCGGATCTCGGCAATAGACGCCGCCCCCCCAACTGGCCGTGTTGTCACGAAACACGCAGCGAATGACCTCGAGACGCGATCCTCCCGCCACCCGC
>CAMPIC010000526.1 GCA_946886185.1 uncultured bacterium | reverse complement strand
GCGCGGGATCGATTCCGAAGAAGATTCCGACGCCCACGGAGAGCTGGAGCGCGACGCCGATGCCGAGCGCGGCGACCGCCATCTGTACGCCGGCGGTCAAGCGGACGATCCCAGCCAGCGCGAACCCGATCGCCATGCCGATGATGCCGCCGGTGCCGGTGAGCGCCACGGCCTCGATCAAGAATTGGCCGAGAATGTCGCGACGGCGCGCTCCGAGCGCGGCGCGCAGTCCGATCTCGCGCGTACGCTCTTTCACGGAGACCAGCATCATGTTCATGACTCCGATCCCCCCCACCAGCAATCCGATGGAGGAGATCACGAGCGTGAGCAGGTAGACCGCGCCGGTGATCCGGTGGTAGAGCTCGAGCAGGTTCTCCTGGCTGGTGATGCCGAAGTCGTTGGGTTGGTCGGCGCGCACTCCGCGCAGGCGGCGGAGCAGCTCGACCATTTCTTCGCGCGCGGTTTCCGTGTGATCCGGACTGATCGGCCGGACGGTGATGTAGTCGACGCTCTTGCCATAGCCGTATTTCTGCGCGGCGACGGGGAGCGGGGCAACGACCAGGTCGTCCATGCTTTGTCCGAGGAAGTTCCCCTTCTCTTCCAACACGCCGATCACCTGGAGCGATTTTCCGTCGACGTCGACCCACTGCCCGAGCGCGCCGCCCTGAGGAAAGAGCACGTCCGCGGGCTTCACTCCCAGGACGCACACCGCAGAGCGATGGCGCACGTCATGCTCGGTGAGGAACCGCCCTTCGGCGATCTCCCATTCGTTGACCCGCGCGAACTCCCCGGTCACGCCATTCAGGTTGATCAAGGAGGTGCGCCGGCCGAACGCAGATGCGTACACAGGACGATTGATCTCCGGTGAGACCGACTCGACCGAAGGACAAAACTCGGCGATGGCCTCGGCGTCCGAGACTTCGAGATCCTTGCGGTTGCGCTCCTCGTCGGAGCTGTGGAAGCCCGCCTCGTACTTGCTGACGTAGAGGATGCCCGATCCGAGCGACGCGATCTGGTTGCGCACCGACTGGCCGAGCCCCGAGAGGATCGACACCATCGCGATCACCGTCGCGACTCCGATCACGATCCCGAGCAAGGTGAGCGACGTGCGCAGCTTCGATTGCCAGAGAGCATTGAGCGCGAGCTTCACGTTTTCGCGCAGCAGCGCCCGTTCGCGAGGACTGCCGGTCTTCATCACGTCTCGGCCCGCAGAGCCGCGATCGGGGAGAGCCGGCTGGCCCGATGGGCCGGATAGATTCCAAAGAAGAGGCCGGCGCCTCCCGCGAGCGCGAGGCCAACCACCACCGACCAGGGCTGGACCTGCGCCGGCACGGGCGAGAGCGCTTCCACCAGCCACGTCACCACGGCGCCGAGCATTCCGCCGGCCAGCCCCCCGGCGAGCGAGAGCAGCACCGACTCGACCAGGAACTGCGCCACGATGTGCTTGGGATGAGCCCCCAGCGCTTTGCGCAATCCGATCTCGCGCGTCCGCTCGGTCACCGAGACCAGCATGATGTTCATGATCACGATTCCGCCGATGAGGAGGCTGAGCGAGACCAACCCCACCAGAGCGGCATAGAAGAGCCGGGTGAAGTTCTGGTAGGCGGCGAAGACCTGCTCGTCGGTGTGGATGTCGAAATCGGGCTCGTCATACGGTTTGAGCCCGCGGCGCAGCTTGAGGTGGAGCGCCGCCTCCGCCTTGGAATCTTCCAGCAGCCCGATGTCCGCGGCCTGCACCATGATGTCGATCGATTGATCGGATCCGACCTGCTTCTGCAGCGTGGTGATCGGAACCAGGATCAGCTCGTCCTTCGACTCTCCGAGCCCTCCCCCGCGCGACTCCAGCACGCCCACCACCACGTAGCGATGGGCGCCGATCCGGAGCGGCTGGCCGATGGGATCGAGGTTGCCGAAGAGGCGCTCACGCACCTCCGCGCCGATCACGGCGACCGACGAGCGGGTTTCCAGATCGAGCGGGCCAAGATCGCGCCCCGCTTCGATGATGAAGTCGCCGACCAGCGGATAGTCGGCTCCGGTCCCCCAGACCGAGACGTTGGTGAGCTGCTCGCGTCCTCGTTTGACCGAAAGTCGCTGCTGCACGCGCGGAACCACCGCTGCGGCAAGAGTGAGCCGATCTTGCAGGAACACGGCGTCTTCCAGCTCGAGGTCGCGCCTCTTCTGCGCTTCCAGCATCGCCTCGAAGTCCATCACGAAGCCGACCTTGGTGAGGGTGAATACGTCCGGCCCCGAAGTGAGGATCTGCTGCGCGACATAGCGATCTGCGCCGTTCAGGATCGACACGACCGCGACGATCGCGAGCACCGCCACCGCAGTCCCCAGGACGGTGAGCGCGCTGCGCAATCGATTCGACCAGAGCGTCTTCGCGGCCAATCGAATCAACTCGCGCCACATGCTCAGAGCCTCTGATCTTGCTCGAGTCGGCCGTCGCGCAGGCGCAGGATCCGCTGCGAGCGCCGCGCCACCTCCTCTTCGTGCGTCACGAGCACGATGCAAGCGCCGGCGCGATGGATCTGATCGAAGGCCGCAAGGATCTCCTCGCCGGTCGCGGTGTCGAGGTTGCCGGTCGGTTCGTCCGCCAGGACCAGGCTCGGCTGCGTGACGAGGGCACGCGCGATCGCGACGCGCTGCCGTTGCCCGCCGGAAAGCTGGTTCGGCCGGTGATGCGATCGATCGCTGAGCCCGACGCGCGCGAGCGCCTCGGCGACTCGGGTCTTCCGCTCGGAGGAAGGCAGACCGGCATAGATCAAAGGAAGCTCCACGTTCTCCGTCGCGGTGGAGCGCGGCAGGAGGTTGAACGTCTGAAAGACGAAGCCGATCTCCCGGTTGCGCACCGTGGCGAGCTCGTCCTCGTCCAGATCCTGCACCGGCCGGCCGGCCAGTCGATACTCTCCGGAAGTGGGAGTGTCGAGGCAGCCGATCAAATTCATCAGAGTCGACTTGCCCGATCCGGAGGGGCCCATGATCGCTATGTACTCGTCATTCGCGATCGTGAACGTCACTCCCTGCAGGGCGCGCACGATCTCTTCGCCGACCGGGTACTCCTTGACGATGTCGGTCATTTCCACCAGAGGCTTGCTCATGATGCCGAGCGGGACCTCGCGCCGGCGTCGGACGATTCAATCTCGACCCCGTTGCCGCTCTTCAGCTCGCGCAGCACCTTGTACGGG
>CAMPIC010000525.1 GCA_946886185.1 uncultured bacterium | reverse complement strand
CGTGTACACGGTCGGAGGGAAGGTGGCCGGATCCGGGTCCACGGGGCTGAAGCTTCCGTAGTACTCAGCGGAGGACGCCTGGCCAGCGGGCGGCACGATTCCACCCATGTTGGTCCACACGATCCAGCCGTAGGTTCCGGTCGCCGGTCCCGAGCACGGAAAGCCGAGCTCCGTCAGAGTTACATCCTGGCCGGAATCGTTCTGGACGGTGGTGATGAACCACTCACCCCAGCCCGTGGACGATCCGCCGGTGGTGGGAACGAAATCGATCGATCCACCCGTATTGTATTCCCAGTCCGCGGCACCGCCTTCCGTGCTCGGCACGGAAGGGGCCTGCGTCGGGGTGGGGGTGCCGTCCTTGTGAGCCGAGGCTCCGAAGACAGGCGAGCCCACAACCGCGACCACCGCGATAGGCAGCAGCAACTTGCGTAGCATTGAACCTCCTGGTCCTAGACGTATTCGTGTCAGGAAAACAAGAGAAGTCCACAGGCGAGGGGCCCCCTCGAGACGGGTTGCCGCGAGGAGCACCCACACACACCGAACCCTTCTCGCGAGGCGAGTTTACTGCATTTCCGGTCAGATTGCCCAGGACAATCCGGCATCAGCGAAAAAATCAGCCGATTGCTCGGGCAGCCGGGCGGAGCCCCAGGGTCAACCACCCCTGTTCCCGACTCCCAGGAAGCTGCAAAGGTGGGCGCACAATTCGCGGGCGTCGTCCCCCGCTCCATCGATGAGGGCCGACTTGCGCCGCCGGAGGAAAGGAATCCCCATGACGTACATTCCGGGCGACGCGACGACCCCGCCGTCGTGCCGGATCCGCCCTTTGCGATCGAGCACCGGAACTTCGAGCCAGGAATGGTCGGGGCGATACCCGGTGGCCCAGATCACTGACTGGATCTCGCCGTGGTTCAGATCCAGACCGAGAAGGGCCGCTTCGGGCACCCGCGTCGGTTCGAAGCGATGTGGAGGCGGGATGTCGTCTTCGACTCCGTTCTGGATCGCCCATTCATCGATCCGATCGAGCAGCCGGTTCAACTTCAGATCCGAGAGCTCGCACTGGTTGCGCAGCGAACCGGAGAACTGCGCGCGTCCGTTCTGGATCCCCGCTAATCGACCCACGAGACGGACTCCCATGCCGGAGAGGCGGTTGAGGTCCACCGTCCTGCGATCGTCCGATCCCGCTAACTGGAGTGAGGGCACATTGCGAGCGCGCACGATGTCGTCCTGCTCGTCGTAGCGGTCCTCCATCACCCCGGCCGCGTCCATCCACCACTCGATATCGCGACCGCGATAGACGCGGGGAGCCCGAATGTGTTCCCCCACGGCGAGCGTGATGGAACGGCCCGAGAGATGGAGCTCTTCCGCGATCTGCGTGCCGGTGGCGGACGCTCCCACGACCAACACTCCCCCGTCCGGGAGCTGTCCCGGATTGCGATACTGCTTGGGTGTGAAAGAACGGATGGAAGGAGGCAGCTCCATGGCGCACGCCGGCACGCTCGGGATGTTGCACGCTCCCGTGGCCAGAACGACGGACTTACACTGCCATTCGCCCTGGTCGGTTGCGATCCGATAGCCATCGCCGTCGGCGCGGACTGAAGTCACCTTGGTCCCCGTCCGCACGGGCGCTCCGCACCTCTCGGCGTATTGCTCGAGAAAGCGGATGGTCTCGGGCATGGTCCGGTACCCGTCGGGATCGTCTCCCTCGTAGCGATAGCCGGGCAGCCGGCTTTGCCAGTTGGGTGTGAGCAACCGGAGCGAGTCCCAGCGCTCGGTCTTCCACGAGTTGGCGACCTCACCCCGCTCCAGGACCACATGGTCGATCGAGCGTGAGGTGAGATGGTAGCTCATGGCGAGGCCGGCGTGGCCCGCTCCGATGACGACGGTCGTGATTCGCATGCCCCTGCCGCCGGCGCGCCCCTACTTCACCTCGACCGTGACGCGGGTAGGATTGGTGATGACGTCGTATACGGCGGACCGCTTCTGCGACTGCGCTACGATGGCGCGGATCTCTTCCGGCGTCGCATCCGCATCGATGTCGTAGGTCACTTTGATTCCGTCGAATCCATTCCGGACGTCGGAGTCGATGCCGAGGATGCCCTGGAGATCCATGCCCCCTTCGATGGTCGCGGTGACGCGCCGCAGCTGGACCTCGCGGTTCTGAGCGACCGACGCGATGCCCGCGGTGAGGCAGCTGGCCAGCCCCGCCAGCACGATCTCCACCGGAGTCGCGCCATGATCTTCCGAGGCGAAGATTTCCGGATGGTCGGCGTCGAAGGTGAACGCCGTCCTGTGCCTTTGTTCTCCGCCTAGTCCGTAAAATCCCTCCACCGTCGAACGGCTATGCGTGCCCCGCTTCCACTCGCACGTGGCCCGCCAGGTGAACTGCGCGCCTTCGGGCGCGTCGGTCAGCGCTTTGCGAGCTTCGAGCAGTGCGTTCACGTTGACGCCGTTATCGACCGGTTTCTTGGTGGTGCTCATATCGTCCTCCTCGTATGGGTGTCGAGGCCCAGCAGAGCTTCGACCTCCGCGTTCATGGTTTTGCTCAGGTCCAAGTGGAGTTGCTTCAGGCTGTCCAGGTCCCATTCGAACGATGCGATCGTGTCGGTGATGTCGAAGAGCTTCCACGACAGCGCGTCGCGCGTGGATTGGTACTCGGCCAGCGCGTCTTCCGATCCGCGCACCACGGCGCGCGCCAGGAACTCCGCGTCCCGGAGCGCGTCGGTGATCCCGTGGGCGGTGATCGGATCTTTGAAATATCCGGCATCGCCCACGAGCGCCCACCCCGGACCATGGCTCTGCCGGATCACTCCCGGTTGCCCGCGAAACGAGCGCAACGGCTCTGCCCGCGTCGAGTGCGCCACTTCGTCCGCGAGGCCGGGGGAACATTCTGCCATGACCCGGTGATAGCTGGCCTCGAGGTCGGGACGGATTTCCTCATGGAATCGCGTTTGCGAAGTCCCCACGAACACGCAGGCATGACCGTCGTTCGTCGGGATCGAGCCGGCCGTGACTCCTGATCGATAGAACCATCGGCTGCACGCGTTCTCGAGTCCAGGCCAGAAACTGTAGGCGACGCCCGCGGCGTGGCGCCCCTCTCGGAGGATGGGCGCGTTCACCAATCGCGCCACCGTTGACTTTCGCCCGTCCGCTCCGATGACGATGCGTGTCCTGATCCGCCGCCGGTCGCCGCTGCGT
>CAMPIC010000524.1 GCA_946886185.1 uncultured bacterium | reverse complement strand
CTCTCGGAAGAGGAACGACTGCGCGAGCTGGCCCGCCATCACCCGATCGTGCCCGTGTATCGCGAGCTGATCGCGGATGAAGAGACGCCCGTCTCCGCGTTCCGCAAGCTGGGGGGCTCCGGAGATGCCGCGCTCCTCGAGTCGGTCGGCGGAGGCGAAACGTGGGGGCGCTTTTCCACCATCGCGCTCGATCCGAGTCTGGTGTTCGAGTCGCGGGGGGATGAGGTGATCCTGACGAGCGCGTCCGGAAGAGAGGTGCGCAAGGCCGCCAACCCGATGACCGTGCTCGACGATCTGGTGCGCGCCCATCGTTCCGCGGAGGTGCCGGGAGTGCCGCGCATGGCGGGCGGCGCGATCGGCTTCGTCTCCTATGACCTGGTGCGCCGGCTCGAGCGGATCGAGTCGCGCGCCACCGACGATCTCGAGCTGCCCGACGCCCGCTTCGCGTTTTTCGAAACCGGCGTCCTCTTCGATCATCGCTATCACACGCTGCAGGTGGTGGTGAACGCGCGTCCGGGAGACGATCCGCGCGCCGCATACGACCGGGCCGTCGCGCGCATCGACGCGATCGCCGCGCGTCTGTCCGGGCCGGAATCCAATCGTCACAGATCGGATCAGGACACTGCCCGTCATCGCTCCGATCAGGACGCTGCTCATCCCCGCTCCGATCAGGACGCTGCTCATCCCCGCTCCGATCGGGACGCTGCTCATCCCCGCTCCGATCAGGACGACCAGCGCGATCGGCATCCGTCGAGCGAACGCGGGGATCGCGCTTCGTGGCGCGCGCCGGCGGAGAGCTCTCCGCAGCGGAGCCAGCCCGACGCGGTGGGAACGCCGCGAGGTGAGGGGCGCCCGAAATTCCGCAGCAGTGTCACCAAAGAACGCTTCTGCAATTCGGTGGAGCGCGCCCAGGAGTACATCCGCGCCGGCCACGTCGTGCAGGTGGTGCTCGCGCAGCGCTTCGAGGCGGAGCTCGCCGCCGATCCCTTCGACGTCTATCGCGCGCTGCGGGTGATCAATCCCTCTCCCTACATGTTCTTCCTGCAGAGCGAAGGACTCGCGATCGCGGGCGCCTCTCCCGAGGTGCTGGTGCGGCGTCAGGGAGCGCGGGTGGAGGTGCGACCCATCGCCGGAACGCGTCCGCGGGGCGAGAGCGCGGAAGAGGATGAGCGTCACGAGGCCGACCTGCTCGCCTCCGAAAAAGAACAGGCGGAGCACATCATGCTGCTCGATCTGGGCCGCAACGACGTCGGCCGCGTCGCCCGTTTCGGGAGCGTGGCCGTGACCGAGCTCATGACCGTGGAGCGCTACTCTCACGTCATGCATCTGGTCTCGCACGTCGTGGGAGAGGTGCCGGACGCGACGAGCAACGCGGAGGTTCTGGCGGCCTGCTTTCCCGCGGGAACCGTGAGCGGCGCGCCCAAGATCCGCGCGATGGAAATCATCGAGGAGCTCGAGCCGCTCCGCCGCGGGATCTATGCCGGCGCGGTCGGCTATCTCGACTTCCACGGGAACATGGACACCTGCATCGCCATCCGCACGCTCGTGATTCGCAACGGCCGCGCCTACCTCGGCGCGGGAGCGGGGATCGTGGCCGACTCGGAGCCGGAAGCGGAATACGCGGAGACCGTGAACAAAGCGAGCGCGCTCATGCGCGCCTGCGAGCTGGCCGAACAGGGGCTCGATGGCTTTTCGCGCGCCCGCTTCGCGCAGCGGATGCATGGGCCCGGCGGCGCGGGAGAGCCCGCATGATCCTCATGCTCGACAACTACGATTCGTTCACCTTCAACCTCGTCCAGTATCTCGGCGAGCTCGGAGCCGATCTGTGGGTGGAGCGCAACGACGCCGTCTCGATCGCGGAGATCGAACGCCGCGCCCCCGAGGCGATCGTGCTCTCGCCCGGTCCCAAGAGTCCGGAGGAGACCGAGCCGACCAACGCGGTCATCCGGGCGTTCGCCGGGAAGGTCCCGATCCTGGGAGTGTGCCTGGGCCACCAATGCGCTGCCCACGTCTTCGGAGCGAAGGTGGTGCGGGCGGAGCGGCTCATGCACGGCAAGACCTCGCCTGTCTTCCACTCCGGAAGGGCGCTCTTCCGCGGTCTGCCGAGCCCCTTCGCGGCCACCCGCTATCACTCGCTCCTGGTCGATCGCGATTCTCTGCCGCCCGAGCTGGAGGTGACGGCGTGGACAGCCGAGGGAGAGATCATGGGGCTCGAGCATCGCGATCTTCCGCTCTGGGGAGTGCAGTTCCACCCCGAGTCGATCCTCACCGAGGAGGGGAGGACGCTGCTCGGCAACTTCCTCCTCCTTGCTCAGGAATGGGAGAAAGGCGAGTGAGCCACGGTAGCGTGCGATCCGGCCTTCCCTTCGGGATCGTCGATGCCCTCCAGCTCCTTGCCGAGGGGCGCGACCTTTCGCGCGAGGAGAGCCGCGCCGTCATGGAGCAGATCATGCGCGGAGACGCGACTCCTTCGCAGATCGGCGCCTATCTCATGGCGATGCGGATGAAGGGAGAGACGGTCGACGAGCTCACGGGCGCGGCGGAGGTGATGCGCGCGCTCGTCACCCGGGTCGGCTCGTGCCGCGCGCCGCTCCTCGACACCTGCGGAACCGGCGGGGATCTGAGCGGGAGCTACAACATCTCGACCGCGGTCGCGTTCGTCGCGGTCGGAGCGGGAGCGACCGTGGCCAAGCACGGCAACCGCTCCGTGAGCAGCCGCGCGGGGTCGGCCGACGTTCTCGAAGCGCTCGGAGTGCGCATCGATCTCGAGCCGGAAGCGATGAGCCGCTGCCTCGACGAGATCGGCGTCGCGTTTCTCTACGCTCCACGCCTGCACGGCTCGATGAAGCACGCGGTCGGCCCGCGGCGCGAGATGAAGCTGCGCACCGTCTTCAACATCCTGGGACCGCTCACCAATCCCGCAGGAGCGCGCCGCCAGCTGCTGGGCGTTTTCGACGGGCAGGTAGCGGAGAAGATGGCAGGAGTGCTGCGCGAGCTCGGCACCGAGCACGCGTGGGTAGTGCACGGCGCCGATGGACTGGACGAGCTCTCCATCCTCGGTCCCTCGGTCGCGTATGAAGTCCGGGGCGATGCCCCCGTGCGCCGTCTCGAGGTCGATCCGAACGACTACGGCCTGGCGCTCGGACAGAGCGAAGAAATCGCGGGGGGCGATCCCGAGCGGAATGCGCAGTGGCTGCG
>CAMPIC010000523.1 GCA_946886185.1 uncultured bacterium | reverse complement strand
GCTGCTCGAAGATCTCCTTGAGCATGAAGTGGTCGAAGCCGCCCTTCTCCGCCTGCGCCAGCTCCCAGGTGATCTCCTCGATCTTCTTGTCGATCGGGATCTCCTCGAGCGTCATCGTGCGATAGCCACGTGGTGTGATGACCACGATCTCTTCATCCCCCAGATAGATGACCTGGTTGGTGTGGGAGAGGATGGCGGAGACGTCGGAAGCGACGAAATATTCGCCGTCCCCCACTCCCACCACCAAGGGACTACCTTTGCGGGCGCCCACGATCTTTTCCGGCTCGTAATCGCAGATGACGGCGATTCCGTAAGCGCCTTCCACGAGACGCAACGCGGATGCGACCGCGCGCTCCAGATTGCCGTCCCAGTACTCGCCGATGAGGTGGGCGAGCACCTCGGTGTCGGTCTCCGTTTCGAAGTGATGCCCCTTCTTGACGAGCTTTTCGCGCAGGCTGTCGCAGTTCTCGATGATCCCGTTGTGCACCACGGCGAACCGCTTGCTCTGATCGAAGTGCGGATGGGCGTTGATCTGGGTGGGAGCTCCGTGCGTGGCCCAGCGGGTGTGCGCGATGCCGACCCGCCCCGCCGGAGCGCTTCCGTTCAGGAGAGACTCGAGCGCCGCGAGCTTGCCCTTGTCCTTGCGCACGACGACGCGACCGCCGTCGATGACCGCGATCCCGGCGGAGTCATAACCGCGATACTCCAGGCGGCGCAATCCCTCGACGAGGATCGGAACGCAGGCCTTCGGCCCGGTATAGCCCACTATTCCGCACATGAGGGACCCTCCACTTTCACTCGATCGCCTCGCGAACGCGCCCCGCGACCTCGCGAGCATCTCGATCCGAGGCGGATTCTACCACCACCCGCAGAATCGGCTCCGTGTTCGATGCGCGGACATGGAGGAAACCTGCCGGCAGCTTCCACCAGAGACCATCCCGGCTATCGTCGGCGGGGCCGAGCTCCCGGGAGAGCGATTCCGTGACCCGTGTCCAATCGATACCCGTCGCAACGACCTTTTCCTTCCGCATCACCCGCTCGGGGAAACCCGCGGCAAGCTCGCGCAATCCAGTGCGCGCATCCGCCTCGCAGAGCAGAGCGAAGGCGACCGCGGAGTCCCTTCCCAGATGCGCGCGCGGATCGATCACTCCGCCGTTTCCTTCTCCTCCGATGACCGCGTCCACTCTGCGCATCTCGGCCACGACGTGCGCTTCTCCCACAGGCGTCCGCACCAGGTTCGCCCCTTTGCGAGCGGTCGCGATGTCCATGCGCGACGAGGTGGAGAGATTGGTCACGACCGTTCCGACTTTGGTCTCGAGACGGTGCGCCGTCACGAGCGGCAAGGTCCACTCTTCGCCGATCACCGCGGTGCCGGGCAGCGCGAGGCCGCATCGGTCCGCATCGGGATCGACCATGATCGCGAGCCGCGCGCCGGCCGCTCGAGCGGCGAGCCGCGTCAGAGACTGCTCCGACGGCTCGGGATCGTCGAGCAACCGGCCCGAAGGCTCCTGGTGAAGAACCTGCGCCTCCACCCCCAGTTCCTCGGCCAGACGCGGCAGCAACACTCCCCCGGCGCCGTGACCACACTCGATCACCACCCGGAGACGGGCGCTCCCGATCCGGTCACGGTCGACCAGCCGCAACACCTGATCGAGATGCTGCGCGAGCGCCTCTTCATGCCGACCTCGGATCCGGCCGTAACTCTGCGCGGGCAACGGCTCCGGAGCGGTCTTCTCGAAAGCCTCTCGAAGGAGTAGGAACCGTTCGGGAGAGAGGAAGCTGCCCCCTCGATCGACGAATTTGAGAGCGTTCCAGGGAGCCGGGTTGTGGCTGGCGGAGAGGATCACTCCGCCCGCCGCGTCCCATTCCTCGACCGCGACCTGGACGGTGGGAGTCGGAACGAGCCCGACCTCGAACACTTCACGGCCGGCGGCGCCGAAGCAGCCCGCGGCGACCGCGGCCAACGCCTCGCCGCTGGGGCGCGAGTCCCTGCCCACGACTACCGGGCCGGGAGGTAGAATTTGCGCGAGCGCTCCCACCCAACGACCTATCACTTCTGGATTTAGCTCTGGCCCGACGATTCCTCGAACCCCGGATACAGAAACCATCAGTGTCATGCGGACCCATCCTCAGGGAAATCGGGAACAAGGAAACGGGCGCTTTGGTCGCTCAGAAGAAGCGACCCGAGCGCCCGATGCTTGCTCGAAAATGGAGCTGGTGAGCGGAATCGAACCGCTGACCTGCGCATTACGAATGCGCTGCTCTACCAGCTGAGCTACACCAGCTTCCACGTTTCATCGGCTTCCTCACGGAAGCCGGAGAAGTGGTGCGACCTCGCGGAGTTGAACCGCGGACACCCAGATTTTCAGTCTAGTGCTCTACCAGCTGAGCTAAGGTCGCACGAAAGAACCAGAACGCTGATTTGTAACTGTGGACCGCCTCCCTCGTCAAGCCGATTCCCCTGATCAAGCCGCGCGGCGGCGATCTCCTGTTCAAGCTACGAGCCGTCGATTCCCTGATCAAGCCGCGCGGCGGCGGTCCCGCCCGGTTCTTCGATCCGAGCGCTGCCCGCGGCGATCCTGATTTTCCCGAATGGGGAAGCTGATCCGGAATCGGATCGGCCAGGAATCGTCGCTGCTCACCTCGAGCTCTCCCCCGTGATCCAGGATGATCTGGCGCGCGACCGCCAATCCCAGACCCGCTCCGGTTTCTCCGCCGAAAGGAAGGAAGAGGCTGTCCACGACGCCGCCGTCGGGCGGCTGCGACTCGCTCGCGATCTCCACGGAGACGACCGGCCCCTGGCGGACAGTGCGGAGGGAGAAGCGAGTCCCCCGAACGAGCGCACCCGATACATGCTCGATCACGCGCAGGATCACCTGTCTCACCTTGTCGTGATCGAGCAGGAGCGCGGGCAGGCTCGGCTCGTGCTGCTCCTCGATCTGCACTCCACTTCGCTCCAGTCCGCTCCGCACCATCGCGAAAGCCTCGTGCGCGAGCTCGGAAAGATCGACGTTGCGTAGCCGAGGGCGCTCCAGCTGCATCAACGCCACCTGCTCGCGCACCAGCGCGAGGAGCCGCCGCGCTTCTCGGGCGATGAGGTCGGCTTGCGGCGCGCGCGGGTCCTCTTCCGGCACCGCATCGGCGAGCGCTTTGGCGGTCTCGCCGATCGCATTCAGCGGCAGCTCCAGCGCCGCGAGCACCT
>CAMPIC010000522.1 GCA_946886185.1 uncultured bacterium | reverse complement strand
AGCTCGAGACCGGCGCCGAAGGTGAAGAAGCGGAAGTCGTGATCGAAGCTGGCCCGCCGCGCCTCTCCCCGGAACACGTCCACCGCGATGACATCGTACGGAACCGGCTGCGACGCGAATCCGGCGCGCAGTCGGATCGGCTGGTCCGGGATGGAGAACTCGCCGCCGATGCGCAGGTCGGTGGTGGAGCGATAGGCGAAACCGCGGTCGTCCGTGCGGATCTCGCCGAAATAGTCGATCTCCTTCCAATCGACGAAGGTCGCCTCTCCGGAAAGCAGGAGGCTGCCCACGTTGTAGGCCACCGCGCCGGTGATGCGGTACGGAAGCGTGAGATCGTCGGAGAAGTTGAAGTCGTCGATGTAGTCGAGCGTATCGGCGGGATCGTCCTGGTACCGGATGACGTCGTCGTGGATCGTGCCGTCGAGATCGAAGCTCTCCGGGAGCCGCACCACCAGACCCAGATCGACCTGCTTCCCGAGCCGGTAGAGGATGCCGAGACTGCCCGTGATCGCCGTGAGGTCGGTCATCGTCTCCGTGATCGTGCTCTCACGATCGTTTCCATTGACCGCCTCGAAGTCGAAGCTCCGCCTCCGATCGGAGCTTCCCGCGAGGATCGTTCCGGTGAAGCCGAGCGCCACCGACGGGCTGAGCTCCCAGGCGAAGCCGGCCTGGTACGCTCCCAGGGATCCGTCTTCTTCGATCGATTCCTCCTCGAAGGCAACGCCGCCCTGGTTCTCCGCGCTCCGGAAGTAGTCCAGGTCGAACGAGGAAACGCGCTCGTACGAAAGACCGAAGGCGAGGCTCCCGCGGTAGGTCGGGTACGGATAGACGAAGCCGATCGATTCGAGGTTGGTGTTGTCGATGCTCGTGCTCTCCGGATTCCCCAGGTAGCGCGTGTCGACATCGGCGGAGCGCTTGTCGAACACGAGACCGAACTCGGTGTCGCGGAGCCGGGTCAAACCGGCCGGGTTGTAGTAGAGCGCGTGATAGTCGTTCGCCACCGCGCTGTAAGCGCCTCCCATGCCCATGGCGCGCGCTCCCACTCCTCGCCGCGAGGTGAAGGGGAGCTCGGGAGGGATCGCTCCGTCGGAGGAGGTAGGGATCGACGCGCTCGCGCCCGCCCCCAGGAGAGCCAGGCCCACGATCGCGACCACGCGTCGCGCCCGCCCGTTTCGAGCTCGAACGGAGGACTCACGGGATGCGGCGAGTTCGGTCTCCGATGAACGGTCTGTCGTCATTTCGATTTTCTCCACGAACGAAAGTTGCAAAGGCGGCTCGGCGCGTCTGCGCCTGCCGCCGGAGATGTGTGGTTCGAACCCGAGATCGAAGAGCTCGCTCGTCAACGTCCCCAGCCGCTGCGCTTCTTCTCGGAATCGGGGTCCTGGGAGCGCCGATCGGAGGAACGGTCGGAGGAACGGTCCGTGTCCCGCGGCGCATCCTTCTTGTCCCCTTCGTCCGAGGTCTGCGCGGGTGGGGGCGTCGTCGGAGTGGTGCTTCCGCCGACCCCTCCGCCCAAGCTCCCTCCGGCGCGCGGAGGCAGCGGAGATCCGGGGCCGCGGTCCCAGCCATGGCGTCCCGACGCTTCTTCATAGCTGCCCCAGCCGGAATCGGGTGCATGATCATGCGGCCAGGGACGCCAATAGTCGGCGTACCACCACGGAAGTCCGGGATACATTTCCCATCCATGCGAGTAAGGCAGGTAGGCGTAGTATGGATCAGCCCAGTAGCCGCCGTCGTAACCATAGGAATCGACAGCGCCGGCGGACGGGCGCATCTGCGTGTAACAACCGGCCGCTCCGGCCGCAACCAGGACCGCCGGGAGCACTGTACGAGAGAGTCGTTTCCACATCTTAGGCCTCTCCGGTTCCGAAACCGCCTCACGTGACGGTGACGGATACCCTAGAAATTGCAGCCGGTTCGAGATCCGCAGTATAAGGAGGTGCGGAATATGCCGTCAAACCGAGTACCGACTGCGCGATCCCCGTGGCGCGGCCTCGCCGCGGCGTTCGGTCTCGGACTTCTCGCGTTCGCCGCCCGCGCTCAGGAGTCTCCTCCGATTTCTTCGCCCGAGTGGCGATCGCTCTTTCCTTCGATTCAACCAGATGCTCGATCGATCGCATCGGCGGTCGGCGCGGACGCGGAATCCGACTCGACGGTGGTGGCCTGGACCGCCTTCCTCACTGCCGGTCTCGATCGCGCCGCCGGTCTCACCGACCAGGCGATCGAACATCTTCGCGCGGCCGGCTCCGCCAATCCGGAAGTGCGTCTGGAGCTCGCCTCCATCTTCTACGAGCGGGGAGAAATCGATTCCGCCCTCGTCCATGCCGAATTCGCCGCGCGTGAGCTTCCCGAATCTTCGGAAGCCTGCCTCATCCTGGGCCGCGGCTATCTCTCGCGGGGACGGGCCGACACCGGAATCGAGTGGCTGCAGGAAGCGCATCGCCGGAGCGCGGGAGATCCGCGCCCGCTCCTCAACCTCCTGGCCGCTCTCCAGCGCGCCGGGCGGCATGCGGAAGCGCTCGCGCTCCTGGAGCCGTCCATCCCGGAGAATCTCGCCTCCGCGAACCTGTATGCGACGCGCGCGACCCTCCGGTTGAACGCGGGCCGGCGCCTGGAGGCGGTCGAGGATCTCGCGGTCGCGATCGAGAAGGAACCCTCGCCCGGGCTGGTCCAGGGATTGGTGCAGGAGATCTCGCGGCTCGACGATCCACTGGAGGCGGTTCCCGCGCTCGAACGCCTGCGCGACGCGATGCCCGATCTGCTGCCTCCGCAGAGAGCCCTCGTCGGGATCCTGGCCACCTCCCCGCGTTGGAAAGAGGCGATCCCGGCGCTGGAGCGCTTGATCGCGTTCGACCCGGACGATGTCCGCTCGCGCGTGCAGCTCGGGCTGCTCCTTTCCCGGGACGGGCAGGAGGAGGCAGCGGAACAGGCGTGGGTCCAGGCGACCCGGATCGACCCGGCCGACCCGGAAGCATGGCGTTGGCTCTGCCGCAAGGCGGCGACCGAGCAGGATTGGACGTCCCTCGCGGCTCGCGCGGACTCGTTGCGCGCGCGGGCTCCCGAAGATGCGGAGAGCTGGTGGTTCACCGGCGTGGCGCGGTACCAGCGGGAGGATCTCCCGGGCGCGATCGAAGCGCTCCGCTCCGTCCTCGCGCAAGACCCGGAGCACCGGGAAGCGTGTCTGCTCCTCAGCTCCCTGCTCCTCGACGCCGGGCAGAGC
>CAMPIC010000521.1 GCA_946886185.1 uncultured bacterium | reverse complement strand
CTACTCAGCACCGTGGCGTTGGCTACCGAGTCCGAACGCAAGCGCAACTCGAATCCGAGGAAGATCTATCCCGCCGATCCGGGCTTCATTCGTGCCTTCGACTCGAGCGCGCGCACAAATGTCGGCCACGCCCTCGAGACGGTAGTGCTGAATGAATTAGAGCGTCGAAATGCCGACATCGGATACGTCAAGACCGACGAGGGTTTCGAAGTGGACTTCCTGGCGCGGCACGTGGTTCACGGACAAGAACTTCTGCAAGTTTGCGCCGACGCTTCGGACGATGCCACGTTAGCGCGAGAAATGCGCGCTCTCGAGGCCGCTGCGAATGAGCACCCGCATGCATACCCGCGGCTTCTCATACTCGACCGCGACTCCGCCCCCCGCTCCGCAGCGCCAGGAGTCGACATTATGCCCGCCTACGAATGGCTTCTCGCGGAACCCGGAAGCCGGACGTGAGCGCGCCGGCCGACGGGTTCATTCCACGCTTCCTTCAGGCGTTCGGTCACATCACGCGCTATCGTGGTCGCGACCAGCGAGTCGAGCACGAGATGCCGCTTCGAAGCGAACAGCGGCAAGAATGGCGGCGGAGCGATCTTCTTCGGCGAAACCTTGGCCACCGACTGCCTCTTCCGGCAAAACTCCGCGTTCTCCCTACTCGGATCCGCTCCCGCTCAGGGAGGCGGTGCACTGGCCAGCGGTGACAATGTGCGCTTCGAGCGCTGCACCTTCGACCAGAACTTCTCCGAAGGCGTGGGGTGCGGGGCTCGCGATCCGCGGAGGAGTCGCGGTCGTCGACTGCATCTTCACGCGCAACTATGCCGGACCGGACTTCTTCGGAGTCGAGACTTACGGCGGGGCGGGCCTCTATGTGGAAGGCGAGAACTCAGTGAGCGGATGTCTTTTCGCGCACAACCGCGCCGAAGGTCCAGGCGCCGCATTGCGCTGAACTCGCCTCAGCTCGAACTGGAAGCGTGCACGTTCGCGGGGAATTCTTCCACCGGAGAGAACGGCTCCGGCGGCGCGCTGGCGTGCTTGGGCGGAGGGCAGATCGATGCGAGCCGCATCCTTATCTGGAACAACTGCGCGGAGCAGGGCCACGATGCCGCTTGGCTCGAGTCGGGCACGACGCTCTCTCTCGCCTGCAGTGACATTCGCCAGACGGAGATCGGCGGCGGCGGAAGCGTTGTCGCCGATGCGTTCACCTTTGAGGCCGATCCGCAATTTTGCGATACGGGATCGTGCGCGTCGTCGCCGGATGCGCAGGGCGACTATTCGATCACGCACGACTCCCCCTGCACAGCCGTGTTCTCTCCTTGCGGCGAACGCGTGGGAGCGCTCGATCCCGCCTGCTGGGTGACCGACGCCCCTGTGCACGAGAGCGTCGAGGCGCCCGAGGTACGGCTACTCGAGAATCCCGCGCGCGGCCGGGTCACGTTCCAGCTCTGGCTACCCGCTCCAAAGATGTCGTGTTGACCATTCACGATCCCGCGGGACGCCGTCTTCACACGGCCCGCGCGTCGGGGCGAGCAGGGCTCCACACCATTTCGTGGGATCCACCCGCGTCAGGCCTCTACCTCTATCACTGCTCGATCGGCGACCGCGTCTTCAACGGAAAGATCACCCGCCGCTGAGCCAACATCTCAGCTGGACGCGAATCATGCAGCGTCCTTCGGATGCTGGCGGACCAA
This sequence comes from uncultured bacterium, assembly GCA_946886185.1. Next base: position 1,553 of record CAMPIC010000521.1, on the reverse strand, counting down.
GGGCTCGAGGCGCGCGATCTCTTTTGCCTCAGGAGCTCGCATCGCATGCCACAAGTCCCAGTCCTGCTGGAGACCCAACCAGAAATCGGCTGTCATTCCGAGAACTTGAGCCAGTCGCAGCGCTGTATCTGGAGTCACGGATCGCCTGCCATTGATGATTTCGTTCACGCGCGGAAAAGATACTTTCAGACGAGCCGCAAGCTCGGTTTGGGTGAGGCCGAGCGGCTTCAAGAATTCCTCGAGGAGCATCTCGCCCGGGTGTGTTGGCGGGCGGTTACTGGGCAGACGACGGGTCGTGCTAGTGGTAGTCTGCAATTTCGACTTCGTAGGCATCGCCACTCTCCCAACGGAAGCAAATCCGATACTGCTGGTTGATGCGAACGCTGTGCTGCCCTCGACGGTCCCCCTTTAATCGCTCCAGCCGATTGCCGGGTGGAATTCCGAGTTCCCCCACTTCGCGCACACGGTTGATTTGATCGAGCTTACGGCGAGCTATGAGCCAGAGTTCTCGCGGACACGAGCCCCGAGCTTCGCGCGAGTCGACGCCGTCGAACACGTCCTCAGTGCCGCGGTCGTGGAATGAGCGTATCACGGCAACCATTATAATGGCTACCGTTGCACCCGTCAACAGCGACAAATCCAACCATGCGGCGATCCATCACGTGGAGTCGCTTCGCCAGCCCCATGCGACGGTTCGGCTTCCCGAACGCAGCTAAGATCGCTCAGGGAAAACCTGAGACGGACAGCGAGGGGTTGGTCTGTCCGCCTTTGGGTTGGCCCAGAGTCCGCGAGCCGATCCCAATGGAGCGACCTCATAACCTGGTCCGATCCGGATCCGCGACATGCCACAGAAAGAACGGTCGCTGAACGATTCCCATCGGTGGAGCGTCTAGCGTACCGTCGAGGGTCTCCCGGACGATGACCCGTGTCGAAGCAACCCATCGCGACAAATCTGTATCGAAGCAACGGCAGCGGAGAACCGTCCCGGAATAGCCGTCCCGCAAAGGACCTGCCAAGGGACCGCGGAAGAACTGAGTATCGAGAAGCGTCGTCCGTTCCGTCTTGGGCCTGACTGGGCCGCGAAGGTAGAAGCGGTCTCGGCAACTGAGTATCGAAAAGCGTCGTCCGTTCCGTTTTGGGGGGATCGAGTGAAGCGTTTTGAAACCCGCGCCTGCGTGGCAGCCAGACGATCTGACTCCCGGCGCATACGAGCGCTGGGATGGTGCGCTCTGCTCCTGGCCGGCATCCTTGCCTCCGCAGCGTCGTCCGCTCTGGCCGAAACGCGAGTCTACGAAACGCAGCGCATCACCGGCTCCGCCCCGCACATCGATGGCCGTCTCGACGACCCCGTATGGTCGCAAGTCGAATGGGCGGGCGACTTCATCCAGCGAGAGCCCTACCCCGACCAGCCTCCCTCGGAGCAGACCGAGTTCAAGATCCTCTACGACGACGAAGCGCTCTACATCGCCTTCCGCGCGCACGATCGCGAGCCGCACAAGATCGTGGCGCAATCGGCGCGGCGCGACTACTTTCCCGGAGATTGGGTCGAGATC
>CAMPIC010000520.1 GCA_946886185.1 uncultured bacterium | reverse complement strand
ATACAAGACCGGCGAAGGAGTGGATCCCGCGCTCATGGCGCAGTTCCCCCTGGCAGAACGAGCCACGCACGCTCTCGGCATCGTGGTGTGGCCGATGATCGACTTCGAAGCCGATGACGCCATCGCCACCGCGGCGGCGCAGTGGGAAGACCATCCGGACATCGCTCAGGTGGTGATCTGCAGCCCTGACAAGGACATGGCTCAGTGCGTGCGAGGGGACCGAGTCGTGATGCTCGATCGCCGGCGCAGGATTCTGCTCGATGAGGGCGGCGTGCGCGAGAAGTTCGGAGTCGCGCCCGCATCGATCCCCGATTACCTCGCCTTGGTCGGCGATGCGGCTGATGGAATCCCCGGAATCCCTCGCTGGGGTCCCAAGACCGCGGGTATTCTGCTCAGCCGTTTCGGCTCGATCGAAGCGATCCCGCGCGACCCCCACTTTTGGGGTGTCGAGATCCGCGGCCGCGACGTCCTGGCCGAATCGCTCAACACGCGCCGAGCCGACGCCGAGCTCTATCGCACCCTCGCCGTGCTGCGTCGCGACGTCCCCCTGACCGAGACGCTCGAAGACCTGGAATGGGAGGGCGTCCGTCGCGAGGAAATGACCGCACTCTGTGGCGAGCTCGGCGAGTCCGAGCTGCTCGAACGCATTTCGCGCTGGCGGTGAGTTCTTTGTCGAGGCCCGGCATCCTCGACGGCGCCCAAGATCAACTGCTGCAGTGAACGATGGCATTGCTCTGACGGAAGGCATCGAGTTTCTCGGCTGGTTTCGAAGCGATCGCGGGCGTACCCTTCGTCGTGGAGGAGTCGTCGAGGCGCGACTTTTGTGCTGCTCAAACGCCGCCCACGATGGGGTTCGATCGGGCAAAAGAAGGAGATCGAAGTCGGATGGATCGTCAGTCGCTTCAATCGTTCGTGGAACATGCTTGGGATGAGTCGATCGTCCCGACGCTGATGGAGTACATCCGCATTCCGAACAAGTCGCCTGCCTTCGATGCAAGCTGGCAGGAACACGGTCACATGGATCGTGCCATCGCGCTGATCGAAGCGTGGTGCCGCGCCCAGAAGGTGCCGGGGCTGTCGATCGAGATCGTGCGCCTTCCTGGGAAGACGCCCGTTCTCTTCATGGAGATCGCGGGCCACGATTCCGACGACACGGTTCTCCTCTACGGGCACTACGACAAGCAGCCGGAAATGGTCGGTTGGTGGGACGGTTTCGGGCCGTGGACTCCCGTCCTCAAGGGCCAGAAGCTTTACGGTCGCGGCGGCGCGGACGATGGATACGCGTCGTTCGCCAGCGTCACCGCCGTCCGCTCTTTGGTGGAGCAGGGAGCTCGCCGCGCGCGTTGTGTGATTCTCATCGAGGGATGTGAAGAGAGCGGAAGTTTCGACCTGCCGTACTACATGGATCATCTTTCCGACCGCCTCGGCACGCCGAGTCTGGTGGTGTGTCTCGACTCGGGATGCGGCAACTACGATCAGCTCTGGTGCACGACGTCGCTGCGAGGAAACATCGTCGGAACGTTGTCGGTCGAGATCCTCACGGAAGGCGTTCACTCGGGCGCGGCGAGCGGTGTGGTTCCCTCGAGCTTCCGCATTCTGCGCCAGCTGCTGGGGCGGATCGAAGAAGCGGAAACGGGACACATCCTGCTTCCCGAGCTGCATCGCGACATCCCCGAGGACCGCATCCACCAGGCGTCGGATGCTGCGGCCATTCTCGGCAACACGATCTACGGGGAGTTTCCGTTCGTGGAGGGCGCTCTTCCCATGGGGGCCGACCCGGCGGAGCTCCTTCTCAACAAGACCTGGCGGCCGACGCTTTCGGTTACCGGCATGGATCACATCCCGTCCATCGCCGACGGCGGGAACGTGCTTCGTCCCCGGACCTCGGCCAAGCTCTCATTCCGTACGCCTCCCCATGTGGATGCCGAGGCCGCGGCGGCCGCGCTCAAGAGGGCGCTGGAAGCGGACCCGCCCTACGGCGCGAAGGTTCATTTCGACGGAGAAGCGGGACCGGGTTGGGCGGCGCCTCCCTTCGCTCCGTGGTTGGCTCGCGCGATCCAGGATGCGTCGCGGAACGCGTTCGGTAAGGACGTCGCGTTCATCGGCGAGGGAGGAACCATCCCATTCATGGGCATGCTGGGACGGCAGTTCCCCGAGGCGCAGTTCCTGATTACGGGAGTGCTCGGACCACGCTCGAATGCGCACGGTCCAAACGAGTTCCTCGACATCGAGATGGGGAAGAAGCTGACCTGCTGCGTTTCGCAAGTCCTCGCGGCTCACGCCACGCGCTGAAACTGAAGAGGAAACATGGCCGGCACGGCGCCGGGTAAGTATCTGACGCAACCAAAAGAGCTGCGTCGTTCCGCACCGACCATGTCCGCCTCTATCGAGTCACAGCTTCGCCGCGTCGCTGCCTGCGCGGGGCCGGGCTGCCTCGCCACTGAGACCGTGCGCACCTCGCATACGCCTCTGCAGGCGGGCGACGGTTTCAGCGAATGCGCGTTACACGCCCGGTGAGGCTCTGTGTCCCCGCATCCAGACGGTAGAGATACACGCCGTCCGGCACGTCGCGCCCGTGGCTGTCGGTCCCGTCCCATTCCGAAGTGAACTGCGCGTCGTCCTGGATCGACGTTGTAAGGACGCGGATGAGCCGGCCGGCAACGTCATGCACCTTTAGGGACACCGTGACGCCCGACGGTGCTTGTCCCCGGATCTCGTTCCTACCGGTGAAGGGGTTCGGGCTCGTCTGCATCAGGAGACCGGTTCCGGGCGCGATGGGATCGACGTCGCTCGTCGCGCCCTCGATGAACGTGACATACTGATTCGCTTCGACCGAGCCGATTGCGCTAATCAGTCCGCTGGGCCACTCGATCCGGATGCTGTCGACGCCCGTGGCGTCGCCCAGCCCGAAATGCAGCCGCTGATCGCTGTGTCCGTTGAATGAGTTCTGCGCCGAAACATCCCGGCGCTGCCAGGTGGGAACTCCGTCAATCGTGGCGAGGAGGCGCACCTTCGCGCCGATTGCGGTTGGATTCGAAACGGTCCCGATCAGTCGAATGGAGATGAACGCGTTCGGCGTCGCATCCTCATTGCGGTACAAGGCGCGCGATCCAGCCGGACCGTTCACGAAGAGGTCCACGTCTCCATCATTGTCATAGTCGCCGGCGCAGGCGCCGCGACGAGGGGTCGTGGCGACCGTGATCGGGGTGGTCGTGACGGAGGTAAAGACGCCGCCGCCCTGGTTCTC
>CAMPIC010000519.1 GCA_946886185.1 uncultured bacterium | reverse complement strand
AATGGAAAGCGCCGCCGTCACCCGCTGCGCCAGCTCCGCCGGAACCTTTTCCAGGACCAGCGCGAAGCAGCCGGCAGCTTCCAGCTCTTTCGCCTCCGCGAGCAGGCGATTCCCTTCCTCTCCCTTTCCCTGAAGCGGATATCCTCCGAACGCGAGAACCGATTGCGGAGTGAGGCCGAGATGCCCGCACACCGGGATCCCTGCATCGACGATCCGGCGCACCGCCTCGGCCACGCGGTGCCCGCCTTCCAGCTTGACCGCATCGGCTCCGCTCTCTTTGACGATCCGCCCAGCCGCTTCCAAAGCGCGCTCCGGGCTGATCTGATAGCTCAGGAACGGCATGTCGACGATCACGAAGGCGCGCGGCCGCGCCCGCATGACCGCGCGCGCGTGGTGGATCATCTCCTCCACGGTCACCGGGACAGTGTTCTCATAGCCGAGGACCACGTTGCCGAGGCTGTCCCCCACCAGGAAGATCGGAATGCCCGCCTGATCGAGCAGCTTCGCCATCGCGTGGTCGTAGCACGTCAGGACCGGGATCTTGTCGCGGCCCTTCATTTGCCGGATGTCGCGAGTCGTCCAACGCATGATCGGATCCTCCCGTGGACTGAGTTCTGCCGGCCGTTTCCGGTCGGTCTCGCGGAGCGGCGGTCACGCAGGATTGTAATACGCGGTGCCCTTGCGATGGGCCAGGATCCGGACGACCAGCTCCTCCATGTCCTCGGGGCGGTCGACGATGTTCAGCCGGTCGGTATTGACCACCAGGAGCGGGGCCGCGTCGTAGTGGAAGAAGAAATAGTCGTACGCTTCGCGGAGGGCCTGCAGATATCCCGGATCCATCCCTTTCTCGAAGGATCGGCCGCGCCGCTCCACCCGCTCTTGCAACGTGGGCAGATCCGCCCGCAGGTAGACGACGCGATCGGGCCGGGGAAGATCCCGTTCCAGCAGAGGCAGGATCTGATCGTAGAGCTGCATCTCCGCTTCCGAGAGATTGAGCGAGGCGAAGATCCGATCCTTCTGGAAGAGGTAATCGGCAATGACGGCGCGGGCGAAGAGGTCTTGTTGCAGCAGGTCGAGCTGCTGCCGGTAGCGAGAAAGCAGGAAGAAAAGCTGGGTCTGGAAGGCGAAGCGGGATCGGTCCTTGTAGAACTGCGCGAGGAATGGGTTCTCTTCGACCGCTTCCAGCACCAGACCCGCGCCGAGCCGGGTGGCAAGCGTGCTCGCGAGCGTGGTCTTGCCGACTCCGATCACTCCTTCGACCGCGATGAATCCGCTCACGCGGGGCTCCCGGTGCCCGAGTCGCGCGCCTGCATGCCGGCCCGATGCCTCCAGGGATATGCCGCCGGCGCCGGTTCGCTGACCTCGAGTGGGCCGTAGAGGCGCGTCGCTCCCGGGACCACGACCAGCTTGGCGAGCAGATCGGCGGCGCTCTCCTCGAATCCCGGAGGACGCCAGTTCGGATCGATCTCGCAGACCGGGACGAGCACGAAAGCGCGCAGATGAAGGCGCGGATGCGGCAGGCGCAGCCCCGGCTCATCGACGATGACTTCGTCCCACGAGAGCAGCACGAGATCGCAGGTGCGCGGCCCGGAGCGACTCTCGCCGCGCCCCAGCCGGCGTTCGATCCCGAGCAGCAATTCGAGCAAGGGGCGGGGAGCGAGCTCCGTTTCCGCGCGCAGGACCGCGTTCAGATAGAGCGGCTCGTCACGGTTTCCTTCGGGGACCGTCTCGTAGAGATGAGAAGCCTCGACCGGCATCACACCCGACTCGGCGAGGAGAGCGACCGCGCGCGCGAGCAGCTCCTCCCGTTCCCCGAGGTTGCTTCCGAGCCCGATCCAGGCCTCGCTCATCGACTCCGGTCCAGCGTCACCTCGACATGCTCGAGATGGGCGTCGAACGGCAGGCTCCGCTTGCGCAGGCGCACGCGCACCCGCGCCACCTGCGGATACTTCTCGAGCAGCGCGTCGACCAGATCTTGCGCCATCGATTCGATGAGATGGAATTTGCGCGACTTGCTCACTTCGGTGAGCACCTGGTAGGCCTCGGAATAGTCGACGGTCGCGCTGACGCGATCCTCGCGCGCGGCGACCGACAGATCGAGGAAGAGGTCGACGTCGACGAACACTTTGTTGACGCCCGCCTTCTCCCACTCGGTGACTCCGAGTTGGGGAAAGAGCGTCAGTCCTTGCAGGCGCAGCTTGTCCACGCTCTACGCTTCGCTTCCTGCGAGTGCGTACACGATTCATCCTCCGTCTTCGGCTCGATCGCGCGATCCCCTACGGAGCCTGGCCCGAACCTGGCCAAGCGATCGAAACGCTCGTCTCGGTCAGTCCGGCGCCGGCCCTTCCCCCTCCGGACGATCCGCCACCAGAGTCTCGGTCGTCAGGATCAGGGCGCCGATCGAGGCCGCATTCTGCAGGGCGGTACGGGTCACCTTCAAGGGATCGACGACTCCGGCATGGAAGAGATCCTCGATGCGCGCGCTTTCCGCGTTGAATCCGCGCGGACCTCGGGATCTGACGACCTTCTGCAGCACCTCGCCTCCCTCGAAGCCGGCGTTGTCCGCGATGGTGCGGACCGGAGCCTCCAGCGCCGCCCGCATGATCTTGATCCCGACCGTCTCGCCGGGGGTAGCGCCTTCGAGCCGATCGAGAGCGCGCGCCGCACGAAGCAGCGCCACTCCGCCTCCAGGGACGATCCCCTCTTCCATCGCCGCCCGCGTGGCGGCCAGAGCATCCGCGATGCGCGTGCGCCGCTCCTCCGCCGCGAGGCGGGTCACCCCGCCCGATTCGATCACCGCGACCGACTCTTGCAAGCGGGCGAGTCGATCCCGGAGCGCGTCCCGCTCTGCCGGGCGGGCCTGATCGAGCTGGGAGCGGAAGTGTGCGATCGACTGCTCGATCACCGCTCTTTCGCCCCCGCCTCCGATCAGCGTGGTGGCATCCCTCGAGATGCTGGCCTGCTCGACCCGTCCCAGCTCCTCCGGCGTGATCTGGTCGAGCGTCATGCCCGCTTCCCGGCTCACCACGGTTGCGCCGGTGAAGAGGGCCAAGTCGTAGAGGATGTCCCGCCGGCGCGATCCCGCTCCGGGTACGCGCACCGCGGCCACTTCCAGGCTGCCGCGAAGCCGGTTCATGACCAGCGTGGCGAGCGCCTCCCCTTCGACCTCTTCGGCGAGAATGAGGAGCGGCGTACCCTGCTCCGCCATGTTCTGGAGCACACCCACCAGCTCATTGAGATCGGAGATC
>CAMPIC010000518.1 GCA_946886185.1 uncultured bacterium | reverse complement strand
TGGCGGTCCGTGAAGCCTTGGATGCCGAGCCTCTCGTGGCCCCGGAAGCGCGTGTGGACGTTTTTTTACCGCGTGGGGAAGAGGCCGATGAGCGCGCCCTGGCCGGCTTCGACGCGCTCGCCTTTTTGGTGGCGGGTCGGCCGTTTCCGACCTTGTCTGTGTCGCTTTTCCTGACCATTTGGCCTCTCGCGGGTGTCGCCCGCCCTCGTGCGGTTGTAGGATCTGCCGCGTCTCGAACATCCCTCGGATGCCGGCACGTCCCAAGTCGGCAGCAGAATCGGCCGGAAACTTCCTCAACTTGACCCCCCAGTGTCAAGTCCCCGCAAAATAGGAAGATGGCGCTTATGCCGCTCCCAGTGACCGGAATTAGATCGCGGAGGATGACTTAGGGAGCCCTTCGAGCGCTGGCCAATTTCTTTTCAGACCGATCGGACTGAATCGTGACAGAACGTTCAAAAAGTCCGGTCGACCGGCGGCCTCACGTCTCGGTCTCTCCCGTCCGCGCAATCTGAGCGCTGCCCCGGGCGGCTTCGGATGAGGCTTCTCAAGAGCCGAGCCACTCCAGGCCGGTGGTGGACCTTCGATGGTGAACGGTCGTCGCCTTACCCGACCTCGTCCGGGTCGTCGCCCGAGATCTCCTGCATGCGAAGGCGAAGCTCTTCCGCATCATCCGTCTTCCCCAATGCTTCGAACAGCCGCATCAGCGCCGTCCATGCGTCTCGCACTTCCGGGCTCCGCCTCCCCAGGACTTGCTCCAGGATGGAGGCTCCTTTCCGGATGAGCGGCTCTGCCTCTCTCCAATGTCGCAGCCCGGCGTAATACGCTCCCACGCCCAGAAGCGACCGCCCCACCGCCGCGCTCTCCGGTCCGTGCGCCTTCACGCGCGTCAGAAGCGCTCGATGGTAGAGCGATTCCGCTTCGGGTTTGCCGCGCGCTGCCAACACCGAAGCGAGACCCCACTGGACTTGTGCGACTTCCAGATGATTGGACCCGAAAGCCGCCTCGGCGATAGCCAGCGCCCGCGCATACCGGCGTTCCGCTTCCTCGAATCTGCCCAGCGACTGGTAAAGCGCGGCGAGGTTGGCCAGCGTCCGGCCGTACGCGGGATGCTCGCCCCCCCGCGACCGCTCCCACAATTCGAGCGAACGCTGATAGATCCGTTCGGCGTCGAGCGGCCGATCCGATCGTCGATAGAGGACGGCGAGATTGTTGAGCGTGGCGGCTACCGAAGAATCTTCCGGACCGAGCAGACGCTCCCGGATTTCCAGAGCCCGCTGATAATGCGCCTCTGCAGCCGCCGTCCGGCCGATCTCTTCCTCCACCTGGGCGAGATTGTTCGCTGTCGCCGCGGTGGTCAGATGATCGGGGCCGAGTTTCCGCTCGAAGATTCGGAGGGCCTCTTCGAGGATCGGCGCCGCCTCCGCGAATCGCCCCTGGGCGTAATACAGCATGCCCAGGGTGTCGAGTGTGCCGGCCAGACGCGGATCGTCATCGCCCAGCTGCCGCGCTTCCGCGAGCGCGCGGATCAGCGCGGTCTCTGCGATCTCGTGATCTCCCTCCTCGAAGGCGCGGCGACCCAGCTTCAGCTGTTCGTCCCAACGGCCTTCGTGGTCGCTCATGGATCGAATCCCCGTCTCGAAAGCTGCACCGTGATGCGGGCCGGGCCGGTGTCGGCGCCCATCGGCCAGGCGAAGTCGACTTGCATGAAGGAGAGCACGCCGCTGCTCTCCACCACCCGGCGAATTCCGATCCCGAGGTCCCAGTGCACCTCGCGCGGTTTCGGGAGGTCCCAATCGTTCTGGGGCACCAAAGCTCCCCAGGCGCTTCCCACTTCTGCGAACGGAACCAGGTGGAAGCGGAGCTTCTCCACCAGAGGAATACCGGAGCGCCGGACCAGCCGGTCCTCCCAGGCGAACTGAGTGCGGAGGAAATAGCGGCTGGTGCCGACGAAGCTGCGCGGTTTGAATCCGCGGAGCCCTCCGGCGCCTCCCAGATCGAACCACTCCTGCGATGGTGGCCGTCCGGGAGCCACTCCACCGTCCGCGTATATATATAGTTCGTCTCGGTACTCGTGGAGGCGCCACAGGTAGCGCCCCTCCAGCTCGACCTTTGAATACTCTCGATCCCCTTGCAGGCCGTGGCCTCCGGCCAGGGTGCCGGAGCCGCGCAGATACAGGCCCGGACGCACCACGTCGCGCGAGTAGCGGGGCCTCCGCTCGACCTCCAGAGAGAGCGCGTTCAGATCCACCGATTCGGCCTGTTCGTTGAACTCCATCCAGTAGTCGGGTCCGAAGATGTGAAACTCGCTCGAGACCGGAAGCGACGAGTGCAGGCGACGACTGAATCCCACCGCGCCTCGCCAGGTCGGAACCGGGCCCCAGTGCACCTGACCGCGAAGCGCTCGCTCGCGCAGGTAGCTTTGCGCGTCGTAGCCCCCCACCAATGCGAAGATGGTGTTTCCGTAGGGGCGATGGCTTCCGAAGACGCGGGCGCCGTCGTACACCTCCGCGGAAGCCCAGAGCCGCCGGCGTTCCAGATCCCCGACCTGAAGCCGCGCCGACCCGATGGGACGCTCCCGGCCGATGTCGTAGCCGCCGCGAAGAGCGATCCTCACCGTACGTCCCTGGTTCGGCCCGTACTCGACGCCGCCTTCGAGGTGGACTCCTTCCGCCTTGCTGTAGCGCACCCCCACGAGCGGCTCGAGAGTGCGCGTCGGGAGCTGCCGATCGTAAGCGGCGAATACGCTGTCCCAGTCGGAGGCCCCGGAGCCGGTATCGAACGGATCCGCGAACGGATCCTGGAATCCGTCCTCGAATTCTGGAACCGGCGCGTCGAGCGGTTCGGAGACCGCGAGCGAGTCGGTCACCCGCGCGAGCGAATCGATCATCGCCTGGATCCGGAGCGAGTCGGCCGGCACATCCGAGGGCACGCCCTCGGGGAGCGGGTCCTGCGCCTGGGCGACAGGAATGCATGCGAGTGCCGCGCAGAGAATTGGCAAGCTCCATATGCGGCGAGACCGGAGACGGCGCGGTCTTCGGGATGGCAGCAGGTGGTCACGGTCCATCATCGTCATGGGTGGCGAGGGTTCCTCCTGCAGTCGAATCCAGGTCGTTCGCGCCTCGCGATGGCACGGCGCAGAACCTCGTCGAATATGGAGGAGGGTCCCGGTAGCCGCAAGCCGCGGAGCTTCTGATACGATCGAGGACCGACCCGGAACCAGGGGAGGGGCTCGGCACCGATGGATTGGCTCAAGACAGCGAT
>CAMPIC010000517.1 GCA_946886185.1 uncultured bacterium | reverse complement strand
CAAGCCGAACGCGAACCAGACTCTCCCTTGCCGGGATGGTTCGGTCCCGATGAACCGCGAACGGCGGAAATGTTCACGACCACGCTGCCCGCCTTCGTCGATCCCGGCCTGGAAGCGTTTCTCATCGAGCACGGAGTCGAGATCAGCGCCAGCCCCATCCAGAGCGACAGTCCGTGGTCGACTCTCATCTTCGGGTTCGGTCCCGCGATCCTCTTCATCGCGTTCTATGTTTGGATCTTCCGAAGAGTCCGGCAAGGCGGTGGAATGGGCGGCGCCGGGCTGATGAACATCGGTAAGAGTCGCGCCCGCCGTTACGACCAGGAAGCGGAGACGAAGGTCACCTTCGACGACGTCGCGGGCATCGACGAAGCGGAGAACGAGCTGGTCGAGATCGTCGACTTCTTGAAAGACCCGGCGAAGTACACGCGCCTGGGTGGAACCGCTCCCAAGGGAGTGCTCCTGGTGGGCGCGCCGGGAACAGGCAAGACGCTTCTCGCGAAGGCCGTGGCGGGCGAAGCGGGAGTGCCGTTTTTCTCCATGAGCGGCTCGGAGTTCGTCGAGATGATCGTCGGAGTCGGTGCGGCGCGCGTGCGCGATCTGTTCCTCGAAGCGCGCAAGCATGCTCCCGCGATCGTATTCATCGACGAGATCGACACGATCGGAAGGGCCCGAGGCGCCGTCGCGATCGGAGGCTCGAGCGAGCAGGAACAGACCCTCAACCAGATCCTCACGGAGATGGATGGCTTCTCTTCACGTGAAGGTGTCATCGTCCTGGCGGCGACCAACCAACCCGACTTGCTGGACAAGGCGCTGCTTCGGCCCGGCCGTTTCGATCGGCGCATCATCGTCAACTTGCCGGACAAGAACGGGCGTGAAGCGATCCTGCAGGTGCACACGCGCAACGTGCCGCTCGCCAAGGACGTCTCGCTGACCGAGCTGGCTGCCTCGACGCCAGGCTTCTCGGGCGCGGATCTCAAGAACCTCGCGAACGAAGCCGCGCTCCTGGCGGCGAGACGCGGTCAGAACGAAGTGCACCAGGCGGACTTCCTGGACGCACTGGAGAAAATCGTGCTCGGTCCGGAGCGCCCGCTTCTCCTGAGCCAGGAAGATCGGGAACGGATCGCTTATCACGAAGGTGGGCACGCCATCCTCGGACTGGTCGTGCCGGGCGCCGATCCCGTGCATCGGGTGTCGATCGTGCCGCGTGGCCAGGCTCTCGGCGTCACGTATCAACGTCCTCAGACCGATCGCTACAACTATCCCGAAGCGTATCTGCGAGCGCGCATCGTGGGGATGCTGGGAGGGCGAGCGGCGGAGGAAATCGTCTACGGAACGAAAACGACAGGCGCCGAAAGCGACATCGAGCAGGCGACGAATCTCGCGCGTAACATGGTCACGCGTTGGGGCATGAGCGACGCGTTGGGAATGGTGCAGCTCTCAGCGCCACACAACCCATATCTGGGAACGACCTACGGATCCGCTCGTCAGTTCAGCGAAGAAACCGCGCGCATCATCGACACGGAAGTGCAGCGGATCATCGACGAGTGCCACGAGCAGGCGCAGCGACTCCTCAACGAGCACCGCAAGCAGCTCGATGCGTTGGTGGAAGCGCTGCTCGAACGGGAGACGTTGGAAGAAGAGGAGATCTTGCGCGTGACCGGCCTGCCTCCGGCTCCCGAGCTGGAGAGCAAACGCGTGGAAGCGAGTCAGAACGCCGCATCCGCGTGATCGATTCAGAACACCCCATTCAGCGCGACCGATTCAGAACGCCCCATTCACGCGACCGATGCTGTCGCGAACCGTGCTCTTCGTCGCACGGACCGAAGTGCATGATCGACTCGACGAGTCGAATGCCCCAGCTTGCGAGAGTGGCGAAGCGCAGTGGTGGTCGAGATCAGGATCTGCGAGAGAGTCCGCAGGCGCGTTTCACTGCTGAAAGCACGCCGGTGGCCGTCTCGCGCGCCCTGACCGCGCCGTCCGCCAGGATCCGCTCCAGTAGCGCCGGATCTTGCTCCAGACGCCGCCGCTCCTCCCGCATTCCGTCGAACCTCTCGTGGATCTTGTCCAGGAGCAGACTCTTGAAGTGTCCGTACCCCACACCTCCCGCCAGATACTGGCCGCGGATCTCCTCCAACTCCGCGGGAGAGCAGAACAGCTCGAGGAGCGCGTAGACGTTGCAGGTGTCCGGATTCTTGGGAGCTTCCAGAGGAGTAGAGTCGGTCACGATCCGCATCACCGCTTTCTTGAGCGACTTGTCGTCCGCGAACGGCTCGATCGCGTTCCCGTAGGATTTGGACATCTTCTGCCCGTCTGTTCCCGGCACGATCGCCGTGTTCTCGAGATAGATCCCGTCCGGCAGCTTGAGCACGCCGCCGAGCCCCGTGTGCGGGTCGAAGGAGGGGCAGTAGATCTGATTGAACTTGGTCGCGATGTCGCGCGTGATTTCGATGTGCTGCGTCTGGTCCTTTCCTACCGGCACTCCATCGGCGAGATAGAGCAGGATGTCCGCCGCCATCAACACCGGATACGCGAACAGTCCGAAATCGGGACTCTCGTTCTTGGCCAGCGCGTCTTTATATGCGTGTCCGCGCTGAAGCAGGGCCATCGGAGTCACCGATCCGAGGATCCACTGCAGCTCGCTCACCTCCGGCACGTCCGATTGCCGGAACATGACCGCCTTCTTCGGATCGACGCCGAACGCCAGGTAGTCGATCGCGACATCGATCGAAAGCCCGTAGAGTCGATCAGCGTCGCGGATCTCATCGAGCGCGTGCAGGTCGGCGATGAAGTAGTATCCCTCGCCCCGATTCTGCAGGTCGACGAACTGCTGGATCGCCCCGAAGTAGTTCCCGAGATGAGGCCGTCCGGTCGGCTTCACGCCGCTCAAGATCCGCATGACTGCTCCCGCGCTGAGATTCGTGACCGCGTTCCCGCGGCTTCGCCCCTGTCCGAGGGCGAATTGGCAAAGCGTTCATGGTACCACGGTGCGCCGCAGGCAGCCAGCCGGGCGGCCGCGCTACGGCCACAACAGCAATGCACGCCCGCCAGCAACGCACGCCCAGCGGCACGCACGTCCAGCGGCACGCACGCCCCGCGGCCACGCACGTCCAGCGGCACGCACGTCCAGCGGCACGCACGTCCACCGGCACGCACGCCCCGCGGCACGCACGTCCAGCGGCACGCACGTCCAGCGGCACGCACGCCCCGCGGCACAGCACATCCCGCGGTCACGCACGTCTCGCCGCCACCGCAATCCGGCGG
>CAMPIC010000516.1 GCA_946886185.1 uncultured bacterium | reverse complement strand
CTCGATGCCCGCGGAATGACCCGGGAGGATCAGGGAGTCGGTCGGGGCGGCCGCGGTGCAGCCGCAGGACGCCTCCACCTTGTGGATGATGAGGGGCTCGGTTCCATCGTTCGTGAACTCGAATCGATGGTGGGCCTGCGACGCCTGCTTGACGTCTCCGAAATGCACTTCCCGGTCATGGAAACGGATGACCGGTCCTTTGAAGAGCGCCGATTGCGCGAGGGCGGGCGCCGTACCTGCGAGCAGCAGGACCAGCGCGATGCCGAGCGTCGAACGGGTGCCGAACAGATCCATGAAAGTCTCCCGAGCCGCAACTCCACCAGCGTCCACCGCGCCCCGTGCGCGATGCGACGGGCTCCAAACCCCGAAGTATAGGAAGCCGTTCCCCGTCCGGGCAACGATCGGCGGGGTTCACGATCGCAAGGGACGGGAGATGCTGGGGTTAGGGGGGGTTGGCCGAGTCTGGCCCGCTCCATCCCGTTGCGGCGTTCGTCGGAGCTGGCGCGGCGATCGTACAGGAGACGCGGGAAAGCGCCGATTCTCAGAGTGCCCGCGTGCTGCCGCACGGAGTGTCGCGCCGGCAGGCGTTGGAAGTGCCGGGTCGTGCCGGAAAGGAAGGTTTCATGATGCCTGCGGGTCGCGACGGGAGCGCACCGCCGCGAATCGTGCTCGCGGACGACGATCCGACGAACCAGTTCGTGATCCGGGCCATCCTGATCGCGGCCGGGTTCGCGGTCGAGGTTTGCGAGAACGGCTTCATGGCGCTCGAAGCTGTCCGCAGGAGTCATCCGGACATCCTCCTCATGGACCTGATGATGCCGGTCATGGACGGATACGAGGCGGCGCGCCTGATCTCCAGTGATCCCGATCTCGACGGGATTCCCATCCTCGCGGTCACGGCCCGCGCCATGCCGGGTGATCAAGAAAAGGCGCTCGCGTCGGGATTCGACGGCTACATCACCAAGCCGGTCAGCCGCCGCGCGCTCATCGAGAGCGTCACCTACTGGTTGGACCGCCCGATCTCCGAGTGGATGCCGGAACGTCTCCGCAAGCGCGCCGGCTTCCAGCGCATCGCCTGAAGCTCCGCCGTGTACCCGCGAGCCCCATCCTCGTACAATGATCGCTTTCCTCGGGGCGAATCGCATCCGCCCAGGAATCGGTGTCAGGAGGCGGTTTGCTCAAAGCGACGGGAATTTCGCGCGCGTTCGGCGGGCAGGTGCTGTTCGACGGGGTCGATTGGGTCCTGGGGGACCGCGATCGCGTCGGACTGGTGGGACCGAACGGCTCGGGCAAGTCCACCTGGCTCCGGATGCTCGCGGGACAGGAGAGTCCCGATGCGGGCCGATTCGAAACGCCCCGCGGATATCGCGTCGGCTACCTCCCTCAATTCGCGTTCGAGCTGGGACATGGATCGGTGCGCGAGGAAGCGCGCGCGGCGTTCGCATCCGCGCTGGCGGTCGAAGAGGAGCTCAAGGCGCTCGAGGCGCGCCTCCAGTCCGATCTTCCCGAGGCGGAGATGGAGACCCTGCTCGCGCGCCACACCCGCCTCGAAGAAGAGTTCCGCCATCGCGACGGATACGAGATCGACCGGCAGGTGGATCGGGTCCTCAAAGGACTGGGGTTCAAGGCCGAGGACTTCGATCGCCCCGTCGACACGCTTTCCGGTGGATGGCAGATGCGCGTCGCACTGGCCCGCCTCCTGCTCGAGCGTCCCGACGCGCTCCTTCTCGACGAGCCGACCAACCACCTCGATCTGGAAGCGCGCGAGTGGCTGGAGGAGTTCCTCCGCAACTATCCGGGCGCGTTCGTGGTGGTGTCGCACGACCGGTTCTTCCTCGATCAGACCGTGACGCGCGTGACCGATCTCATGACGCGGGAACTGGTGGACTACACGGGGAATTACTCGAGCTATCTGACGCAGCGGGAAAAGCGCTACGAGATGGCGATGTCCGCCTGGAAGCGGCAGCAGGACGAGATCAAACGGATCGAGCACTTCATCGAGCGCTTCAAAGCAAAGAACACCAAGGCCACGCAGGCGCAGAGCCGAGTGAAGATGCTCGAGCGGATCGAGCGGCTGGAGAAGCCGGAAGAGCCGTCGCGCACGGTGCACTTCCGGTTTCCGCAGCCCGACCGATCGGCGCGTGTCACTCTGGAAGTGCACGGAATCCACAAGTCGTACGGAGATCTCCGGGTTTTTACGGGAGTGGACCTGGCGGTGGAGCGCGGGCAAAGGGTCGCCTTGGTGGGGCCGAACGGCGCCGGCAAGTCCACCTTGATGCGGATTCTCGCGGGGCAGGAACCGGTGGATCTGGGAACGCGCACCGCCGGCTCCAAAGTCACCCTCGATTTCTTCGCGCAGGACGCGGCGGATCGGCTGCCTCGCGCCAAGACGATTCTGGAAGAAGCGATGAGCCGCGCTCCCACCGATTTCGTCCCGCGTGTGCGCGGACTGCTCGGCGCGTTCCTGTTTTCGGGGACGGCAGTCGACAAACCGATCGGGGTGCTCTCGGGCGGCGAGCGCAATCGCCTCGCGCTCGCCATGATGCTGATGCGCCCCTCGAACGTGCTCCTGCTCGACGAGCCGACCAACCATCTCGACATGACGTCCAAGGATGTCCTGCTCGAAGCGCTCCGCCAGTTCGAGGGCACGGTGGTGTTCGTCTCACACGATCGCCACTTCCTGACCGAGCTTGCGACGCGCGTGGTCGAGGTGGGAGGGGGCTGCATCTACGACTATCCGGGGAACTATGAAGGATTCCTCCACCGGAAGGGTTTGCTGCGAGAAGCCGCGTCGGAGGAGGCTGCCGGAGCGCGTACGCGCGGAACGAGCGCGGGAACTGCGAAGCCGGAAAACGCGCCCACCAAATCAAAGCCCAACCTGCGCAAAGTGGAAGCGCTCGAGCAGAAGATCGCGCAGCTGGAAGAGCGCAAGGCCAAGCTCGAATCGATCCTCGCGGACGGCGAGATCTATCGGGACGCGGAAAAGGCGGCGTTCTACACCAACGAATACGAAACGGTCACGGGTGAGCTCGAGGACGCGGTGGAGGGATGGGCCTCTCTCGTGGATGAATGAGCGACGCGGGCGCTCCTCAGTACCCGATGCGTCGAAGAGCAGGGCGGAGCAGGACGAAAAAAATCGCGGCAGCCCGAAAGCTGCCGCGATGACCTGGAAGCCGGTGCTTCCGTAGCCGCGCCTCAGAAGCGCGACCCGGATGCGACAGGACTAGTAGCGATCCCGCCGACCGCCGCCGCCCCCGCCGAA
>CAMPIC010000515.1 GCA_946886185.1 uncultured bacterium | reverse complement strand
GCTCTCGGTCTTCGCGCTCCCCAAGGTGGTGGGGACGCTCATGGCGCGGCGCGCGGTGAACAACGGGATCGTGCGCAAGAGCGACGTGACCATCGACAAGCTCAAAGAAACGGCCTTGTTCGGACTGGGACAATCTCTCGATCTTCGGAGGGGCGGACTGCGCCGTTCGGTGCAGCTTCCCGAGGACGCAACGCTCATCGACACCGCTCCCTTTCAGGAGCCGCATCGACGAGGCGAGCTGTTCGTGGCCGCGGCGCTCGGCTCGTTCCTGCGCATCTGGCGTCGCCGGATCGAAGGTCTCGCCGCGGAGCCCGATCCGCGCCTCTTCGCCAGCCGCGTCGCGGAAGAAGGCCAGGCCGCGGCGCAGCATCTGCTCATCATGGTGATCCGCGCGCTCGACTACGCGCCCGCCACCGATCTGCTCTTCGGCGATTTCTTGAGCGCGCTCCTCACTTCCGATCTCGAGCTGCAGCCCGATGACACTCGATACGGATATCGCCGGGCGCTGCGCGAGGGGTTCGCGGCGTTCGGCATCCTTCCGAGCTCTGATCACTCAGTGAGCAGTGAAGGTGGACTCTGGCAGCCGCCTCCCGAAGGACTCGATCGAACCGGCCTCCACTTCGACGCGATGCGGCAAGATCGCGACGAAGTGTTCCGCTTTCTCTGGCAGAACCGGAAGACGCTCGATTTGAGCGATGCGGCATACACGCGCGTTCACTCGCTCCGTCCCTGCCTGCGGATCTCTTCGGACGGAGCGTACTTGCGCGAAACGGTGGCGGAGTATCACCAGATCCTCGACCTCCGCGCGTTCGAATTGCCGCGGTTCGGGCTCGAAATCCCATCCGGGATGCCGAGCGGCACGAGCGTGACGCTTTATGGCGGCGGCGCTCTCATCTTCGACGAGTTCGGCGCGCTCAAGTATCACATCCGCAACCGCGTGCTCGATCCTTCGCGACAGAATCGCAGACTGCGCTATCTCTGGGCCTCGGGATTCTTCCAGCAGACGGAAGGTCCTTCTCCGTTCGCCGACATGCATCGCGTCCGCAATCAGGACGGGGGCAGGGAAATGTTGGTGCGAGACGTGAGTCATGCCCGGACCTACTAAGCCGACCGAAGTGTCGATCCGCGCCTACCAGGTGGGGTTCGGAGACTGCTTCCTGGTCGGCTTCCGCTATCCGAATCGCATGCGCCATCTCCTCATCGACTTCGGGACGACCGGAACTCCCGACCGAAAGGACAAGGCGCGCCTGGTCGCGGTCGCCAAGGATATCCGCGAGCGGACCGGGAGC
Source organism: uncultured bacterium (assembly GCA_946886185.1). Next base: position 1,981 of record CAMPIC010000515.1, on the reverse strand, counting down.
AAGTTGGAAGCAGTGGTGGCGTCGCATCGCCATCGCGACCACATCGCCGGATTCGATCCTTCCGGGAAAGATGGAGCGGGCAAGATCATCGCGAGCTGCGAACCGGAAGTGGTGCTCCAGCCCTGGACCGAGGATCCGCGCGCCGCGCGCAACGCCAAAGCTCCCACACGAAAGAACATCCGCGCAGTGCAGGAGATGATGCTCCACATGCAGGACTTCGCGGGCGTCGCGCTCGCCGAATCAAAGAATGGAAAGGTCCCGCCAGGCATCCGATCCGAGCTCGCGTTCCTCGGTCAGGACAATCTCCCCAATCTCGCGGCGGTGAAGCAGCTCCAGGCGCTAGGGAAGCGGCACGTCTACGCGTACGCGGGCTCCAACGCGGGTCTGGGCCGTCTCTTTCCCGGAGTGAAAGTGCACGTCCTGGGTCCTCCCACGCTCGAACAGACCGACACGATCTTGAAGCAACGATCGACCGATCCCGACGAGTTCTGGCAGCTGCAAGCGGGGTTCTGGAGTCTCCAGGCGAGCGCAACGTCGGGGCGCCAGTCTGCCCCAATCTTCGACTCCTCGCTGGTCGATCGGCATCCCTCGCCGGAGGCGCGGTGGTTCATTCGACGCGCCGCGAGAGCGCGTTCCGAGCAGACGCTGCAGCTCGTGCGCTCCGTCGATCGCGCGCTCAACAACACCAGCCTGATCCTCCTCTTCGAAGTCGGGCGGCTTCGCCTGCTGTTTCCCGGGGATGCGCAGATCGAGAACTGGTCCTACGCGCTGGATCAGGAGAAGTATCGGAAGCTCCTGCGGGATGTCACATTCTACAAGGTGGGTCATCACGGCAGCCGGAACGCGACGCCGCGTTCCCTCTGGGAGTCATTCGCCCACAAGAGCGCGAAGAAGGCGGCCTCCAGGCGGCTCTCCTCCATGGTATCGACGATGGCGGGCAAACACGGATCACCGGAGCGGAAGACCGAGGTACCGCGGCAGCCGTTGGTCCGCGCGCTCCGTCGCTATTCGGACTATCACTCGACCGAATCGATCCGGAGCAAGAAACTGGATGCGAGCCGGGAGGTGGTGCTGAAATGCTGATGGCGGAGCTGCCAGTCTGGGGTACCGGAGTGGATAATGAACCAGCGTGAGAATCGCATCATGGTGCAACGGATCGAGTCGCTCGACGAAGGCCTCCTCGCGCCCCTCGTGAAGCAGAGTGTGGCCGAAGGTTATCGGCACCTGGAACGGCTGGTCGAGGATTGGAAGTCGGGCACGAATCGGTTCGACCGTGAGAACGAAGCACTGTTCGTCGCCACGTATGCGGATGCAGCGCCGGTGAAACAGGCCGTGGACCAGCTCAAACCTGATCAACCGGGCACTCACAGAGCCCGCTCGGAAGTCGTTTGGGTCGGAATCGTCGGAGTCAACGTCGATCCCTATCTCGACGATCCCTCGATCGGACGAGTGCGGCGTCTTTACGTGGATCCTGCATTCCGCCGAGCGGGCGTGGGCCGGAAGTTGGTCGAGCGCGTCCTCGATCATGCTCGCGGCCGCTTCCGAAGGCTGGTTTTGCGAACGACTCCGGAAGCACAGGCCTTCTATGAGCAGATCGGTTTCGAGCCCGATCCGGGTGCCGTTCATCACACCCACACGCTATCTCTTCCGGACACGATGGAAGCCGGAAAGCGCCATTCCGGAGTGACGCACGGAGTCCCGGGCTCGACCCTGGTGAGCGATCGATGGAGGGACCAGGTGATCCAGGATGCGCTCCAACAGGGATCGTTCCGCGACTTGCCCGGGAAGGGGAAGCCGCTCTCCAATCTCAATGACGACCCCGATTGGTGGGTGAAGGACAAGCTGCGTCGCGAAGGCGTGTCAGTCGTTCCCCCAGCGATCCAGTTGCGGCAAGAGTTGGCTCGGATGCGCGAGGAGATCGCTCAGCTAAGCTCGGAGGAGCAAGCGCGGCGCCGGATCGAGGAGATGAACGCCAAGATTC
>CAMPIC010000514.1 GCA_946886185.1 uncultured bacterium | reverse complement strand
CTCGACGTTCAGGAAAACGCGCGGCAAAGAGGCCATTGATTTCCGCATACGGCACCAGGCTTGCAAGCCCCGCGAAGCTGCCCTTCCATCTCAAGGTCCGAGCGGCGCTGACGAAGCCGGTCCATGCCGCGCAAGCCATCGCGCCGCCGACGCTGATGCGTCGCTCTCGAGGGAAGTGGGCACTTGGAACGCGTGCAATGGCGCGACGGCACCGGCGTCGTCACCAGTCACGACATCAGGCACGCGTTTCTGATGACGGGGGCGGACGCCAACACCGGTTGGCTGAACGGCTGTGTCGCGCTCGATGCGAACGGTTTCATCAAGACTGGACCGGATTTGTCCAGGGAAGATCTGACGGCAGCTCGATGGTCACGCGAACGCGCACCGTATTTGCTCGAAACGTCGCGTCCCGGTGTATTCGCGGTAGGTGATGTCCGGTGCGGCAACGTCAAGCGCGTAGCATCCGCAGTGGGAGAAGGATCGATTGCGGTCTCATTCGTCCACCGTGTCCTGGCCGAGTAGCGTCGATCCGAGAGTTACCTTGTCGTGGCGCATTGACTCCGCCCGTGGGAGCGATGGTCGCCTACCGGTAGAGCATCTTCATGACTCCCCAGCCGATGGGCTCCACAGGAGATGGACCGAGGCACTCGTAATAGAGGTCGCACTCGTCTGGGCCGATGACGATTCCGCCGATCTCTTCGCACCGTCCGTTGTCGATGGGGAAGCAAACCAGATCCCCAGGAATGCAACAGAGGTCGGTCACGCAGCTTCCCGATCCCGTCCGACCGTTGTTCCAATCATCGATCTCATCCACCAGAGGGCTGGCCACGGCTGGATCGAGATGTCCCGCGCCGACCGGAGGCACAACGAGGTCGCCGATCAAATCGTCCGCGTCCAGAATTGCCTGGATGACGATCTCGGCATCGCCGCCCGCTGCGATGTTGAGCTTGGCCGCGATCAGCTGATGCGCGAGGGACACCAGGCCGTTGCCGCCCACCGGGAGATTGAAGATGGAGAGAAGCTGCGCCTGGTCGTAGATGGTGTTGCCCAGCACCAGCTGGGTCGTGGGCCACTCCTCCTCATGGTTCTTCCAATAACCCTGCGTGCGGATGCACTCCCCTCCCGATCCGCGCTCGGCGAGCACGGTAGAGCGAAGATCCTCCGAGCGCTGAATTTCGGTGGAGCCGGCGGTGGTCGAGAGCGAGACGAGAACCAAAGCAAGACACGGCATACGCAGGCGCAAAAAGGGCATAAGCAACCCCCTCGAGAGCTGAAGTCGCCGCGCCCACTGCCCCAGCAGGCGGTGCTCTGAGAGAATGCTCCGAGGTCGTGACAAGGTCTACCGAATTCAGATCTAAGACATTGTTACAATAAACGGTAGGAGGATTGTAGATTCTAGGAATTGGCAAGATGAGGGCAAACACCTAGCGGTGCATGGGTGGAACGCTGCGAGCATCCCTATACGCCAGCCCGACCGCGCGTCTAAACGGCCGGCTTTCGGACCCCCAGAGATTGCTTGTCCATTCGCTACCACATGTTACTGTTTGGTAACATGAGCACCGCACGAAGCGAACGACGACTCCGACCAGTCTGGCGGGCGCTTTCCGATCCAACCCGTCGGCGGATTCTCGACCTGCTTCGGGAACGACCGAGGACGACCGGAGAACTGGCGGTCGAGTTTCCGCTGTCTCGTTTCGCCGTGATGAAGCACCTGGGCCAGCTCGTGGATGCTGGTCTGGTGGTGGTGCGACGACGCGGACGCGAGAGGTGGAACTATCTCAATGCGGTTCCCCTCCGCGAGATCTACGAGCGGTGGGTGCAGCCGTACGAATCACACTGGGCCTCGGGAGCACTGGCTCTCGCGGAATATCTAGAAGGAGAGGACATGGCAGTCGCGACGAAGAAGAAGTCCCAGACCAAGTCGGAGGTTGATCCGCCCTCCGGCGGAGAATCCCGCTGGCTCGTGGTAGAGCATGAGGTGTCGATCAATGCCTCGCCCGACCGAGTGTGGCGGGCGCTGGTCGAGGACATGGGCCATTGGTGGCGGGAAGGATTCTACTCTCTACCGAACGCCCGCGGGATGCGGCTCGAACCGACGATCGGCGGCCGCATGTACGAGTACGCGGATGACGGCTCCGCGGTCGTTTGGTTCACCGTGATCGGGATTCAGCCGGGCCGGTCGCTCGATCTTGCAGGACACATCTCCGTATCCTTCGGGGGGCCGACTGTCGCATTGCTTCGGTTCGAAGTTTCGGATCAGAAAAAATCGACCTTGCTCCGGGTTTCCGAGTCACGCATCGGAGCCGTGGGTGAGAAGGCGGCGAGCGAGGCGAAAAATGGGTGGCGCCTGCTTTTCGACGAAGGCCTCAGGCCGTACTGCGAGACGTAGTTCCACGCGAACAGTTGCACGCGCCGCTTCGAGGCTTCGAGCACGATTCCCCCTTATGCGGGGGGACGAGCGCTCGAGCATCATCACGGATGTCCCCGGCTCCAAAAATCTCGGATGCAACCTGGCCAACCGCACCGCTGTCGATGGGGATGAATTGGGGGAGGCGGAATGAGTGCGGACGAGCGAGAGCGCATCAGGATGGCTCGGAACGGGGATCCAGCCGCACTTCGCTTGCTCTACGAAACCCATGTCGACTCCATCTATCGGCTTGCCTATCGCATGGGCGGAGACGCGACTCAGGCCGAGGACTGGACGCAGGAAGCCTTCGTCCGCGCGTTCCAGAAGCTGGGAGGGTTTCGGGAGGAGGCGTCGTTTCGGACCTGGCTCGGCGCGGTCGCGATGTCGGTGATCTTGAACGGCCTCCGCCGGGTCAAGCGGGATCGCTCCGTTCTCCAATCGGATCAAGAAAGCGGCTCGAGAGGGATCGAGCAGAAAGAGACCGTGCCACGAGACGTCATGCTGCGCCGTCATCTCTTTCACGCGATCGATGAGCTGCCCGAGATCCTGCGATCCGCCTTCATCCTCCACGAGGTGGAGGGATATCAAGTGAACGAGATCGGCGACATGCTCGGCGCGCCCGCCGGCACGATCAAAGCGAGACTCTTCCGAGCGCGAGAGAAACTGCGGGAATCCTTGCGCGACGGAGCAGTCAAGCAGCCGGCGGCGTCGATGAAGCTGCCAGCGTCGATGAAGAGACCCGTGCCGCTTCCCGGCGCCGCGACGACGCGGTCGAGCGGCACCGAAATGCGCAGCGGGAGATCGAACGGGCGCAGGCCGAGGCCTGCAGCAGAAACAGGATGCGCCGGTCGAGCTCGATCAGATACTG
>CAMPIC010000513.1 GCA_946886185.1 uncultured bacterium | reverse complement strand
CAGCGCGTCTTGATCGTCGCGCACGGGAACAGCCTGCGCGCGCTCGTCAAACACCTCGACTCCGTCTCGGACGAGGAGATCGTCGGACTCAACATTCCCACGGGCGTTCCTCTGGTGTATGAGCTGGACAGCGATCTGCGCCCCCTCGGACATCGGTATCTCGGCGATCCGGAGGAAGTCCGGAAGGCCGCGGAAGCGGTGGCGAAGCAAGGCAAGGCGAAGGCCTGACCCAGCTCCGGTACGGTTCGCGTGAAGGCCGGCTCGCGCTGACCGCATCCATCCTCGGATCGGGGATGGTGTTCCTCGACGGAACCGCCATCAACGTGGCCCTTCCGGCGATCGGGACCGATCTCGGCGTCGGATTTTCCGGCTTCCAGTGGGTCGTGAACGGATATCTCCTCCCGCTCGGCGCGCTCCTCTTGTTGGGCGGCTCGATGGGAGATATGTACGGACGCCGGCGCATCTTCCTGATCGGCACCGTCGGATTCGCCGTCGCGTCCGCGCTTTGCGGAGCCGCGCAGAGCGCATCGCAGCTCGTCTTCTTGCGGGTGCTTCAAGGCGCGGCGGCGGCGCTGCTCGTTCCCGCCAGCCTCGCGATGGTGCAGGCCGAATTCGTCGAAGAAGAGCGCGGACGCGCGATCGGAGCATGGTCGGGATTCTCCGGACTCTCCACCATCGTGGGTCCGCTTTTGGGCGGGTGGCTCATCGACGCCGTGAGCTGGCGCTGGATCTTCTTCATCAATCCGATTCTTGCGGTCCCGGTGATCTGGCTGACCCTTCGCTATGTGCCGGTGCGGAGCGGAGAAGCAACTTCGGCGCGCGCAACGCTCGATTGGATCGGCTCATTGCTTGCCGTGCTCGGACTGGGCGGTGTGATCTTCGCGCTCATCGAAGGTCCGACCCGCGGGTGGTCGGAAACGATCGTGTGGATGAGCGGCATGGGGGGAGCGGTCTGCCTGATCCTGTTCGTGCTCTATGAGGCGCGGCACGAGGATCCGATGCTCCCGTTGCGATTCTTCCGTGTGCGCCGGTTCACCGGCGCGAACGCGGTTACGGTTTTCGTCTACTTCGTCCTCTCGGCGGTCTTCTTCCTGCTCACCTTGGAGCTGCAGAAGGTGATGGGATACAGCGCGCTCGAGGCGGGCGCGGCGGGCATGCCGGTGACGATTCTCCTGCTCTTCCTCTCTCCGTACGCGGGACGGCTCGCGGATCGGATTGGTCCGCGCGTTCCGATGACGCTCGGGCCGCTCATCGCTGCGGTCGGGGTCGCGATGCTTTCCCCAGTCGGAGAAGGGACGTCCTATTGGACGGGCATCCTGCCGGGATTGTTCGTCTTCGGCATCGGATTAGGTTTGACGGTCGCGCCTCTCACCAGCACGGCGCTCGGAGCGTTGGACGATGCGCACGCCGGCATCGCTTCCGGCGTGAACAACGCCATCGGCCGCATCGCGCAGCTCCTGGGGATTCCGCTTTTGCCGCTCGCCGCGGGCATCTCCGGCATCGAAGAGATCGCGGGAGCCGAGTTCACCGAAGGCTTCGCCCGCGCGATGTGGATCGGCGCGGCGCTGCTCGTGGTGGGTGCGGTGCTCGCATGGACACTACTCGCCGGAACGCCGCCGCCTGCGGATGGCAGGCATGGTGGTACACACGCAAAGTAGGAAAGCTGCCCGACCGTTAAGGATCGAACGATGACTGGAAGCATCCTCATGACCCGGATGCCCAGATCACCAAGATGAAGGATGGAAGCACTCATCTGGGTCACAAGCTGGAGCACGCCGTGGAATGTGACGCTCTGGCGCCTCGAGCCGGACGAATCATGGAAGATCGTGCTCGACTGGGGAATCGGTCACGAGATCGAGACCGCGAATGCCGGGTTGCTCGGACAAGCGATCACGGCCGTGCGCGACCAGCTCGCATCGTCTCGTGGCGATGCGGCTTCCGCTGCCGAAGCGCGATCAGATACGACGCGCTCCTCGATCACCGATCTCACGATCGGAACCGCGGATCTGCTGGAGGCGGATCGTGCGCTCGTCACCACGTCCGATCGGGATCGGGAGCTCGTTGCTGTCTGACGACGGGCGGGAGACAGCGCCGGTGTTGTCGCGCGATATCCGTGGCATCAGTCGTCCGACCGGCGACGCCTGACGCAGCGAAGCGGGACGGAAACGATCACCATCCCCCGTCCCCGACGGAACCCCCGAACGACAGTGGATGGTTGACAGGGTCGTTCCATACTACCGAACCATCCACACCTTCCGCGACTCCTCGACACCCACGGCCGAGAGTCGCACGAGATAGAGCCCGCTTGCCAAGCGGTTTCCCGATTCGCTCGTTCCGTCCCAGGTGATCACATGGGATCCCGCTGCCATCGACTGATCCACCACCGTCGCGACGCGACGGCCGGCGACATCGTGAACGGTCAAACGCACCGGTCCTGGGTGCGAAACACGGAAGGACACGGACGACCGGGCGCGCATCGGATTGGGCGCGATCCGCTCGATCGAGGAGAGCAGCGGCACTCCATCATCCGTGGAGACATCGGACGTCGTCCTTCCGGTGCGCAGGTGCGCTGTCGAATGAGCCGCGGGGGCGATCGTTGCCCATCGCGTGAACGGCGTGTAGAGGGAGCGAGCTCGCGACCGAACCCTCCAGTGATACAACGTCTCGCTCGCCAGACCGGCCAGTTGCTCCTCGATCGAGGCGACGCTCCCCGTCCACCCAGCCGGCGCACCCGTGTCATACCAGTCGCTGGTCTCGAGAGAGGCGGTTTCCAGCGAGACGCCCGCTTCGGCGATCTGCCATTCTGCGCGCACCCGGTCCCGCCCTTTGGGCGAACGGCCCTGGAGCGCGAGCAGGAATCGATCCGGAGCGTCGGACTGGCCGAGCAGCGCGATCGGATCGCGTCCGATGGTCTTCTGCTGCGGGCGAATGTCGAGACCACCTGCGGGACTCTCCGCGTTGCCGAGATAGACGTGCATCCCGCCGGCGTTCACGTGCGTGTCGTCGTGCCTCTCCGCTCCCACGATCACATCGGCGAACCCGTCACCGTTGATGTCGCCTCCCGTGTCCGCGGAGAACCCGAACCACGTGTCCGCCTGACCTCCAGTGACGGAGATGCCGCTCCAGAGCCCGCCCGCGCTCCCGTGGTAGATGTAGGCGATTCCTTCGTTGGGATACTCGGCGTCGTAGTTGCGCGCGGTGACGATGATGTCACTGTAGCCGTCCCGATTGACGTCGCCCGCCGTCGTCACCGTAGTCCCGAGCCAGGCTCCGGACT
>CAMPIC010000512.1 GCA_946886185.1 uncultured bacterium | reverse complement strand
ATTATGCGCACGACGGCTATGGTCCGCTCGAAGTGCAGATCAAGGATGGAGATCTCTCGATGATCTACAACGGAATGACGATGCCGCTGGAGCACTGGCACTTCGATGAGTTCACCGTGCCCGACGTCGAGGAGGAGCTGATCCCCGAAAACATCCGCGTCACGTTCCGCACAGGATCCACCGGAGAGGTGGACGGCCTGTTCGCCGGTTTCGAACCGGCAGTCGAACCGATCCTCTTCACGCGCCAACCCGACCGGAAGCTGCGGGATCCGGAGTACCTCGCGCGGATGGTGGGGACGTATGCCCTTCCGGGCGAAACCTACTTGGAGATTTCCCTCCAGGGAGACGTCCTCACCGGGCAGATCACCGGACAGCCCAGCTTCGAGCTGAAGCCCTCCGGAACCGACGAGTTCAGGATCGCGGAGGCAACCGATGTGGTGCTCCGATTCACCGTTCCGGATGCCGGGCCGGCCGAGGAAGTGATCCTCTCCCAGGGAGGGGGGGTGTACGTGCTGGAGCGAGCGGCCAAAGAGTGACCCGTCCACCCCACCGCTTCGAAAAAGCATGCGGCGCGCCGCGTCCTCTGTCGAAGCGCGGCGCGCCGGCACGGTCTCGCCAGAACATCGGCCGCGGTGCCATCAGGTCACGGCGGCAGACACTCTTGGCGATCCCGGGCTCCGAAGGACGGCGCCGCCTCTCCACGGCTCCGCCTCCGTTGCTGCTACCTGTGTAAAGCGCAAAACGAGGAAGAACTGCGTCGAAAAAGAATGAAAAATCTCGCGTGAAGGAACGCGCCAGAAGCGAGGATCGAAATGCCTCTCAGCATCCGGGACATGAAGCCGTACGTGCCGGCCAAGGACTTCGAGCTTTCAAAACGATTCTATTCCGCCCTGGGTTTCGAGATGTCCGAGGGCTGGGGAGGAACCGCTGACTTCGAGATGAACGGCTGCCGGTTCCGGCTGCAGAACTACTACGTCGAGGATTGGGCGAACAACTTCATGTTCGTCATCGGCGTCGACGATGCCGAGGGATGGCACCAGCACGTCGCAGCCATGCTGGCGACCGGGGAGTTCCCCGGAATGCGGATCAAGGCTCCCGAGCCGGTCGACGGGTCGAGCGTGCTCCACGTGATCGATCCCACGGGAGTGCTCCTCGTATTCGTGCAATAGCGGAGGCGGAGTTGGCGCTGGTTACGTGCAGTAGCCCTGAACTGCAGGTTGGCCCACATCTGTATCCTCCGCCGTGGGCATGACTCGGGTCGACGAGCAGGTTCCACGGATGGATCGGACTACGATTTGGCGGCCGCCACGGATCGCAGCGCCGCCGTCTCCTTCCCCACCATGCGCGCGCCTTCCTGGCGGACGCGATCGAGCTCCTGCAGGCTCTGTACCGTCCAATCGCCTGCGCGGAGGGTGCGGATCGCATCCACGATCGCCCGGCTCGCGGAGAGTGTGGTGATACACGGAACGCCGTACGTTAGAGCCGCCTTGCGGATCTCCGACTCGTCGTAATACGACTCCCGTCCCAGGGGAGTGTTGATGACGAGCTGGACTTCTCCCCGCGCCAGGAGGTCGCCGACGTGCGGATGGCCTTCGTTGACCTTGAAGATCCTCTCGGTTTCGACTCCGGCGAGGCGCAGATAATTGGCCGTTCCATGAGTCGCGAGGATGTGGAACCCGAGCGCGATCAGATCGCGCACGATCGGGACCATTTCGTGCTTGTCGTTGTCGTTCACGCTCACGAACGCCGTGCCCCGCATCGGCAGCTCGAGCCCCGCGCCCAAGGCGGCCTTCGCATACGCTTCTCCGACGCTACGACCGATGCCGAGCACTTCTCCCGTGGAGCGCATCTCCGGACCGAGAAGCGTGTCGACCTCGGGAAAGCGGTTGGAGGAGAACACCGGCATCTTGACGAACACTCTGCCCGGCAGGAGTCGCTGGTACCGCGGCGGAAGCGGATGCGTGGGAAGCGGCTCCGGACCGTTCGCGACCACGAATTCCGCGGTCGGGTGGTCCGTCGAGGCCGGTAGGTCTCTCTGGGGAGAGCGATCAGACCCCAGCGCGGCTCCCCGGAGCTGCGATCCGACCGTAGACGGTGATTCCGTTGCCGGCGGTTCCAGAAGATCCGGATCGAGCAGATCGCGCAACTTCTCTCCCAGGATGACCCGGGTGGCCAGCTTCGCCAGCGGCACGCCGATCGACTTGCTCACATACGGAATCGTGCGCGAAGCGCGCGGATTGGCTTCGATGACATAGACGGTGTCGTCCTTGATCGCGAACTGGACGTTGAGGAGGCCGACCACGCGCAGCTCCCTGGCCAGGAGAGTGGTGATCGAAACCATCGCGCTCTGGAACGGCGGACTCACCTTGTAGGGAGGAAGCACGCAGGCGCTGTCGCCGGAATGGATTCCTGCCTCCTCGATGTGCTGTTGCACTCCGGCCACGAACACGCCGTCGCCGTCGCATACCGCATCCACATCGACCTCGAAAGCGTCCTCCAGGAACCGGTCGAGGAAGAGCGGATGCGTATCGGACATCTGAATCGCGTGATCGGCGTACTCACGCAGCGCCCCGGCGTCGTAGACCGTTTGCATGGCGCGCCCGCCCAACACGTACGAGGGCCGCACGATCACCGGGTACCCGATCCGCTCCGCCTCCACCAACGCTTCCCTCAGGTTGTGCGCGATTCCCATCTCGGGGCGCGGAATCCCCAGACGCTCGAGAAGCTCCGCGAAACGGTTGCGGTCCTCCGCGAGATCGATCGAGTCGACGGAGGTTCCCAGGATCTTCACGCCCGCCTCGGCGAGCTCGTGCGCGATGTTGAGCGGCGTCTGACCGCCGAACTGCACGATCACCCCTTCCGGACGCTCCACTTCGACTACGTTCATCACGTCTTCGAACGTGACGGGCTCGAAGTAGAGCCGGTTGGCGGTGTCGTAGTCGGTGGAAACCGTCTCCGGATTGCAGTTGAGTAAGACCGACTCCACTCCTGCCTCGCCCAGCGCGAAAGCCGCGTGGCACGCGCAGTAATCAAACTCGATCCCCTGGCCGATCCGGATCGGCCCACCGCCCAGGATCATCACCTTGCGCATCGTGGACGGCTCCGCCTCGGAATCGGTCTCGTACGTGGAGTAGAGGTATGGAGTGAACGATTGGAACTCGCCCGCGCAGGTGTCGATGCGATGGAACACCGCGCGTACGCCCAGCTCCTGGCGCCGCTCCCGCACGCTCACCGCGGCCTGGCGCGATGCAGGCCGCGGATCCAGATCGGGATCGTCCGCCGA
>CAMPIC010000511.1 GCA_946886185.1 uncultured bacterium | reverse complement strand
AGCGGAAGCGGGCGACGGAGAAGCAGCAGGGCGCGCTGGAGAACTTCCCGCCGAGGATCAGATCTCCCTCGAGCTCGATCGCGCAGAACACCTCGCCGACCACTCCGGGAGGTGCGAACTCCGAGCTCCAGGAGGCAACGCTCGCGCGCGCGGTGCAGAGCAGGATGACCGCCGCGATGGCGATGGCGCGGGGCAGTGCGAATCGATCGCGACAGAGACCTCTCATGGGTTGATCAATCTCCGTTCCGAGCGTTCTCCGCGATGCATTCCATTCCCCGACACGCCGGTGCTCCTGATCTCGGCGAACATCGAGTCCGCGAGAATGGTTGAACCGAAAAATTCCGGAGCGCGGAGCGATGTGCCCGATTCGTCGACGACTCCCGGCGCCCGTTCCAACCCGATCGCGTAGTCTCCGGAATCGATCGCCCGCAGCCGAATCTGGCCGAGCATTCCGAAGCCCTCGACCGGCGCGCTGCCCCGCAGCCGAGTCCAGGAGAGGCCCTCTCCTCCCGCTTGCGCCTGACAGATCGAAATCTGCTCCGTACCGAAGAACTCTCCGGGCGTGCACTCGAGGAACTGCAGCGATTGCGGCAAGCGCAGGTCGACCGCGATTCCGAACAGCGGCGGCGCGGATTCGATCCAGAGCGTCAGGTCGAGCGTGTCCCCCGGCGTGACGCGCGTCTGGCGCGGTGAGAGTCCGATCCCGAAGAAGGGAAGTCGCGGCGTGGAGATCTCGAGCGGCGCGGAAAGGCCGACCTGTTCGCTCTCGTCGACCACTTCGATCCAGTACGCGTATTCGAACCCCGGGCTCACCGTGGAATCGATCGCGGACGTCTGGGACACATCCGTGATCTCGAAGAGAGTCCGGGCCGCGGCGCGATCGGCAGGAGATGTCTCCGGGGCGTCGAGCCGGAGCACCCGGTAGCGCGCGAAATCGTTCTCGCTGCTCTGGGCCCACTCGAGAGTGTCCGCGAGCGGCCCGGTTCTGACCAGGCGCAGCGACACCGGATTCGGAGGGAGATCCTCCATCGGATCCGGTCCGCCGGGAGAATCGCCGCATCCGGAGAGCGCGAGGCATCCGCAGAAGGCGCACACCAGTGTCGGGAGCAGGAACGCATGCCCCGCCGGGCGCGCCCTCCATGACTGACTCGACACGATGTCCGACCTCCTCGAGACGATCTGACCGCCTTCCATCGGCGGCGCGACCTTCAGTCGGTGGAGGTCTGCGCGCTCACGATGTTCGACTCGGAGCTTAATCGCTGCGCCGAATCGATGTCCTGGTCGAAGACGACGAGCTTGAAGAAGAAAGTCTGCGTCGATCCTCCCGGGATGAAGACGGTGTGGCTGGTCTGCTCGCGAACGCCGAACTCGCCCGCCACGATCGGGAAGTTCGTCGCGTCGAATCCCTGCAGGAGCCGGTACTGGGCGAAATCGTGATTTTCGTTCTCCGTCCAGCTCAGTGTGATGCTGGTCGGCGAGGTGTCGCTGACACGGAGCGTCACGGGAGTGGGCGGTCGATTGGCGGTCACGATCGACTGCTCGTTCGAGCCGGTCACTCCCTCGGCATCGTCCTCCACGAAAACGCGATAGTAGTACCGCTGGTTGTCCGTCAGTCCCATGTCCGTGAACGAGGTCACGCCGGGCTCGAAGATCGCGCGCACCAGCGTCGATGTCTCGGAAACCGAGGGCGCGGTGTCGCGAAAGATCTGGTAGCGCTCGAAGTCGTGCGCGCCCGACTGGCTCCAGGCCAGACGAACCGCGGGCGTCGAGCCGGCCACTTCGGTGAGTGGCGCCAGAGTCACCGCGGCAGGATCGGCGTTCGCCGTGGTCACCTGGACCTCGTGGCTTCCGACGCGATTGCCTCCGCGGTCCACCGTGAAGAGCCGGTAGTAGTACGTGGTGTTCTCGCGGCGCCCCGTGTCGAGATGCGAGCGCTGATCCGCGTCGCTGATGCTGACGACGAGGGTGGCCGATTCCGTGACTCCCGGCTGCTCCGCGCGGCGCAGCTCGTAGCGATCGAAGTCGCGGTCGTCGTTCCGGGTCCATTCGAGGAGAACCGTCGTCTCGCCGATCGAGGTCGGTTGCTGCAGGGTGACGGCATTGGGCAGCCGGTCGGGGATCGTCGCGGAGACCACGTTGCTCGGCGCCGTGGCTCCGAGGTCGTCCACCACTTCCACCTGGTAGTAGTAGATCTGGTTTTCCTCGATCTCGTCATCATCCACGAAGCGCGTATTGAGGACGTTCGTGACCGTGCCCAGGAGCCGCCGGTCGGGATCGTTTCCGAGATCGGGCAAGAGTCCCCGGTAGATTCGGTACTCCGCGAAGTCGTCCGCAAAGCTGCGCGTGAAGTTGAGCGTGACCGAGCTTTCCGTGATCTCGCTCGCGGGAGCGAGAACCACTGGATCGGGCGGCACATTGTCGGTCGAGCGCCCCGACACCTCGTTGCTCGGGACCGTGTTTCCGATCCGGTCCACCAGCTCCACCACGTAGTAGTACGTGCGGTTCGGATCGAGCCCGGTATCGGTGAACGAGGTCTGCGTCCGGGAGAACTGCTCGGTGAGGAGCAAGCGCGTCTGGCTGGTCGCCACTCCGGGCGCGACATCCCGGTACAGACGATAGGAGCTGAACCGGGCGGCGTCCGCCGCCTGCGACCAACGGAGGGTGAGCTCGCGCGGCTGTGCGCTGGTCGGAGTCGAAAGCGTGACCGGGTCGGGATCGGCGTGCACCGTCAAGCGCCCCGGCGCGACTCGCGCCTCCGCCTGATTGCCCGCCGCATCGACGAACAGTCCGGTCACGAGGACCTGGAACAGCTCGGTGGTCTGGTCGAGGAGATAGTCGCGCTCGTACACTCCGTCATCCGCGACCGCGTCCCCCTCCTGCCCGTCGTCGCGGAGCCGCACCAGCAGCCCGCCCTCGTCGATCTGCACCTGCGCCGTTCCGCGCAGCTCTCCCGCATCCAGACGGAAGTGCACGGTGGAGCCGGGGCTCGTCTCGGATGGATCGAAGGTCACCGAACGGATCTCCGCCGTGGTGTCCAGGAGGATGGTGTCGTTCACGATCCGCGAGACGTTGCCGAGGGCGTCGATCAGCTCCGCGTACACCGTCTTGGGACCGTCTCCGGGAGTCAGCTCCCAATTGCGCGTGGGCGTGTACGGCTGCACGCTCGCTCCGGAAAGATCGGGGCTGTTGGAGAGCCGCACTCCTTGCGTTCCAGCCGGCGCCTGCAGCTCGATCGCGACGATCTGGCTGTTGGTGAAGTTGAAGGCGAGCTGCTCGTGGGTCAGCC
>CAMPIC010000510.1 GCA_946886185.1 uncultured bacterium | reverse complement strand
AGTAGGGCGTCCCGTACAAGCCTTCGATCAAGGCCAATCCACCTGGATTCCACCAAACGGCCGCCGGGCCTTCGGCGATGGCGGTATAGGCGCGGCCCAGACCCTGCGACCGAGCGTCGGGTGGGAACCACTGCGACGGGACGGCGCTCGTCAGCACGGCCGAGCCTTCGCCAGCAAAAATCGTGAGTAGAAAGGAGGTGGCCAAGAAGACGGGATGACTTCTGATCGTGCGTCTCGAAGGCGGCAGAACTCCGACGGCAAAACGGCCGAGCTTCCGGCGTATCGAAGACACTAGGGATGATCGCGGCATGGGACCCCTTCTCTTTCTACGCCACCGAACCACCAGCGGCAGGATGATCCTTGAATGATCCCAACCCGTTGCACAGAATCGCCGATGTCCACTTTCGATGCGAGCGCATTTCCTCGCATGGTGGCCGGTGGAGGAAGGAGCGCTCCTGGAAGTCCAAATCTTCGGCACGCAGAAAAGCCAGGACACGAAGAAAGCGAGCCGGTTCTTCTCGGAGCGGGGAGTGAAGATTCACTTTGTCGATCTCAAGCAGCGTGCGATCTCCAAGGGTGAGCTGATGCGATTCGTGGAGCGCTTCGGCGTCGAGGAGCTGATCGATCGTGAATCGCGCCGCTTCGCCGAGCTCGGGTTGGCTGCCGCGCCGCCGTCGAAGGAACGCTGGATCGAGCGCCTCCTTGCCGAGCCGCTGCTCCTCCGCCAACCGCTCGTCCGCCAGCAGAACCGCCTCACGGTGGGAGTAGACGAATCGGAGTGGAAACTTTGGTGCTCCCCTCCCGCACGGTGATGGCGCCCACCCCTTCCGAACGGTGACTTCACATCCCTCGCGCACCGTGACAGCGCTGGTCCGTTCAAAGCTTTGAGCTAGCCGCAATTCCTGTCGGCGAAATAGGATGCGAGATCTACGAATATTTTCGTAGACAATGTACGAAATGTGTCGTACAATGGTTCCCGATCGCTCAACATCGTTGCTGCACGGGGAGAAGGTGACACTGACAATGCGAGCCCCGAAACGAAAGCGCCCGCCGGTTCCGCAGCCCACGGAGGCCGAGTTGGAGCTTCTGCGGGTCCTCTGGTCGCGCGGGCCCTCCACGGTAAGAGAGGTGCACGCCTCGCTCTCCAGTCCGACCGCGCGGCGGGTGGCGTACACGACTGTCCTGAAGCTCTTGCAGATCATGACGGAAAAGGGGCTGGTGACGCGTGACACGAGCGAGAGGTCCCACGTGTATCAAGTCTCGCTTCCCGAGGGAGATACGAAGAAGCAACTCGTGAAGGATCTGCTCGAGCGTGCATTCGGTGGTTCCGCGATGGACCTCGTCGTGCGGGCACTGGAAGCGGCGCCCGCTTCGAAGGAGGAGAGGGAACAGATCCGTAGGATCCTCGACGCGATGGAGGAGACGCAGGAATGAACACGCCGTCGTTCTTGAACATGTTGGTCTCCGTTTCCGAACTGGGGGAATTGGAGCCCATCCGTTTGATTGGATTCAGCGCACTGCAGATGTGGTGGGCGGGAATCGTGGTCGCCGGTTGGCTGGCGCTGAGCTTGCGTTTGGCGCGCAATGCGGCTCCGCATTTCCGCTATTCACTCGGGATCGCTGCTCTGGCAATGCTCCTGATTGCTCCGTGCTGGACGACTGCCGCGTCTTGGAACCGGAGCTCCTGGGGAACTTCCTCATCGCTCTCCCACGTCCGACTCGACGCTTCTCGGGACATTTCTTCCCCCTCGGAGCCGAATGGAGTCGACCGCGGGCGTCGTTCGGCTCCGGTCGGGACAGAAATTGAATCCAAGTCCCGCTTCCTCGACCGAGCCGGTTTCTCGCCAACAGTGACACTTCCGTCGCAGATGTATGGCGCAATGCAGCGCCTCGCCAGACCCGCGTCGTTTTGGGTCGGCGCGTTTTGGATTGCAGGAGTGCTGGTGATCGCATTGCGGCGCGTCCGAAGTTGGAGGCTGGTCCGAAAGATACGGATCACTGCGCAACCGCTGACAGAGCCGCGTTGGTCGGAAATGAGTCTCCGAGCGGCCCACGCCGTAGGCCTTGCGAACACGCTTCCCATCGCGAGCGCTCGAGTCCCTGTCCCGATGCTGGCGGGATGGTTGCGGCCGGTCGTTCTGCTCCCCCGCGATTCTTTGACCCGCCTCAGCGTAGAGGAGATCGAGTGGATGGTGCGCCACGAGCTGGTTCACTTCAAGCGAGCCGACGGATGGATCAATCTGGTGCAGGTGCTCGTGGAGTCGATCCTATTTTTTCATCCCGTTTCTTCGTACGTCTCGCGGGTGCTCAGGCGCGAGCGTGAGCTCTGCTGCGACGATGTGGTGTCCCGCTGCGGAGAGGGGCGGGAGTATGCGCGCGCTTTGTTTGCCGTGGAGAGCTTGCGACCCGCGAACTCTGCTTTCGCCTCCACGGTGCACGCGACCGGAGGAAAGCTCGAGCAACGGATCGCACGGATCGTGGATCCTCAGCCAGCCCGATCCGGCCATCCCGTGGCTGCCGTTGTGATCGGCATGATCGGGATTTCCTTGCTCGGGCTTGACGCCCGCCCCGGGTCAGCGGGCAATGGGATCACGAATGAGTCATCAGTCGGCGAAGCGGCCGATTCGATCTCGTTCGAAGAATGGCTGACACTCGCAGAGCAAGCGATCGCGTCCGGCGACGACCTCGCAGCGGTGGACCTGCTGCCGGCGAGACCCGCCATGGACTTCAAACAGGTGTCGATGCAGAGATACACGGCGGCGTCGTTCGCGTTGACCGAAGCCTGGCATCGCCGCTACGACGAGGTCTTTACTCCACCTTCGAACATCGAGCTGCTGATTCCGAACTTCCAATGGAGAGAATCCTCCGTCGGGATGAGCTTCAATGCCAACGGCGTAGGTTCATCGAGCGGAGGCTCGGAGGAAGCGTGGTTCTCGAATCTCGGGAATCGGGATACGACCTGGCTCGCAATTCACTACGCAGAGGAGTTCGAGCTGGCGGCCGATCTCGAGTTGGATGGACGGCCGGATGTTCTTTACGACGGATCGACCGTGGACGTGAAGGGAGACTACGAGGTCGTTGCCGACCAAGCCGACTCCCGGCGGTCTCAGTGGTTGGTATCGAAGCGGGGAGAGGATCCCCGGCGGACGCCCAGGCTGTTCCTCTATCGCGACGGCGAGACATTTCTGATCTTGATGGATACCGACGGCGATGGTCACGGCGACCTGGGCCGAAGCAACTCGACCCGACGCCGATAGAGCGTTCCCGGCGACGATCGCCCCCATTCCTCTTT
>CAMPIC010000509.1 GCA_946886185.1 uncultured bacterium | reverse complement strand
TGGCGATGTCATAGACGTCGTTCCCCTCCATGTCGGCGAGGAGACCGGTGCCGAAGAATCCGTATCCTTGCGCGCATCGGCCTGCCTGATACGCATCGCGTCCGGACCAGTCGATCAGGACTCCGGTGCCGAAAATGCCGCTCCCTTGCGTGGCGCTCATCTCGTCTGCCGCTTCGTACCGATCGTCGCCGGAGAGATCGACCGCGATCGAAACCGGCAGCGTCAACGAGGACGTGGCTCCGACCGGTTCATGATAAATGTCGCTTCCTCCCAGCTCGACCAGGAGAAGCACGTCGCGCTCTTCGTGGATGTTCTGTCCATCTCCGGAGACGACGATGCGCCCGGCTGGGGTCCAGAGATCGAGCTGTTGCTCCGCCACCGCCATGGCGCGGGTGTTCCGCTTCTCCGCATAGAGCCGCGTCTCCGCGGCGCTCAGCTTTCCTTCCTCGGGAGGAGTCGCGTTCGGATCGGGCTGCAGTAGTGCCGGCGCGTAGCCTTTCGTTCGGCCTCCTTCCGCCTGCCATGCCCGCAACGCGACCGAAAGCCTTCCGGCGGCATAGACCGCTTTGCGCGAAGACGTGACGAGCGCGGCGTGATCGAGGCGATCGTCGATCTCTTCTATCTGAGGGAAGTACTCTCCGCCGTCCGCCTGCGTATCTCCCCAGTCGCGCACCGTCCAGAGCTCGATCAGATTGCGAGCGTCGACCTCGCGAAACGCGCGCCGATGCCACTGGCGAGACTCCACCAGATCGAGCACCGCCTGAGCGAGGATCAGGCGCAGCTCCGGATCGAGCGGAGCCACTTTCGCGCGCACCATGTCGCGCAGCGACGGCCAGTCCGCCGGGCTCTCGAAGGAGACATAGTCGAAGGTGCGTCCCGCATCCATCCAGAGTAGAGCGACCGCTTCCGTGAGCGGATCATCCTCTCCTTCGCGCCGAATCGATTCGGACGATCTCGGCTGGAGAGTCATCCCGGCGTTGTAATCGCGGAATCCGGTGATGTGCGGGTCCCATCCCGTGTAATAGGCGAGCTTGAACAACGCGACTCCCTGCGAATCCGAGACGCTCGGCTCGAGGAACCGCTCTCCCGCGCGCGCCATCGCGGCGATCGTGGGATAGATCGATCCCGGATCGGAGAAGAAGGTGTCGAAGAGGCGGCTCTTGAAGCGGATTCCGTTGGGGTCGGGATAGCGCAGCCAGGTGCCGGCGGGACGGAATCCGATGTCGCTCCCCGTGACGCCCGCTTCTTCGAGCAAAGACGCGAGCGGATCGGATGAGACAGCCGCGGCAGCCGAGCTCCCGTTCGCTTGCTCCGGCAATTCTTGGGCGAGGATGGAACGGGAGAGGCCCGGGACCGTTCCTTCGAAAATGACGGTCGCAACTGCGGCGAAGGCGGTCATCCACGAAATCCGCCGGCCGCGGAACGATTCAAGCCAGCGTCGGTTCGGAATCGGCCTGGTGCAGGAATTGGTACGGGAACGGCGCGCGGTCGATCTCAGCATGGTCTCAACCTCCGGCGCCCGATTGTGGAGGCGTCCAGCGCGTATGGCCAGCGGGAAGGTGATCGGAAGGCGGTTTGCCCTCCCCGCTTCCTCGCGTGGAGGGCGGCGAGGCTCTTCGGACTGCTCACGCGGGGCGCGCGCTCTTTGCACGGAATGGGTGGTGCTCGCCTCCGATGCGGAAGCCCGGGCCACTCCATCCGCCTGCGTTCGATGCGCGACGATACGGTGAGCGATCCCGCCCGATCCAGTCCGGGGCGTTTCTGGTGCGGTGGATTCCGGATCGGCGCAGCGAGTTGTGATTTGCCGTTCAGAGATGGGGGGATTCGTCGATAACGGCACTGGCTCCAAGCCTACCTCGTCTGGGCAGGCAGGCGATTTGCACTACAGGGGAGAACACAGCATGCTGGGCAGCGGGTCGGTTCCTCATTGGTTTCGCAGAGCGATTTCCCTCCTCAACACGGAGTCTCCGCAGTGGCGGTCTCCGGCTGCCTCCACAGCCGCGCGCCGGAATCGGGCGCGACCGGCTGCCGTTCCGCGATCTCGTGGAAAGGGCCCGAAAGTCCTCGAGGAGATCGTGACTTCCTGGGAAGCGCAGCAACGCCTCAAGAGCCAGGCTGCGGCCGCACGGCGGCCCCGCAGAACCTGGTGACCGATCGCCGAGAGATCTTCCAGTTGACCGGTTTGCTTCCGACGGAGGTGATTCCATCGCGATGGATCGTCTCCGTCGGAGGCGGTCGTTTTTGTTCAGCGAAGAACCTGAAAGCTGCGCGTGCTCGTCCGTCCTTCGGATTGGATCCGCGCGAAGTAGGTGCCGCTCGCCACGTTCCTACCGGATGCGTCGCGCCCGTCCCACGAGATGGACTGGTCGCCGATCCCCGCCGTTTCTTCGATCGCGTGGATCTGACGTCCGGACGCGTCATGGATCGACATCCGCACCGGAGCCGCAGCGGGAGAGCGATACATCAGCTCGATCGACCCGCGGCTCGGATTCGGACCGAGGGACAGGATCGCCAGCTCCCCGGACGCGCTCGTGATCTCGCGTTCGAACGAGGGGAGAGGCATTCCCGCGGAACTCACACCCAACACCCGGATCGACACCGGTGCGTCCACGTCATCCGAGTCGGTGGAGGCGAGATCGAGCTCCAGATCGATCACTCCGGCGCGCCGGGAGAGTCCCATCTTCGGAGGACAGAGGATCACCAGGCGCGAGTCTGACTGGTGCCACACGATCTCATGCGCTTCGATCCCCTCGACCCGGGGCGCGCCGGACAGCGACGTGCCGGGGTCCAGCTCCACGTCGATCTGGAATGCGGCCAGCTCGTTCGACTCCAGCGAAAGGCGCAGAAGATTCGGATTCCAGGAGCGGCTCCAGGCGAGCGGAATCAGGTCGGCCTCGGACTGAGGCACGGGGCGCTCGCCCAGGATGATCCGCACGGTCTGGACCACGTCGACGATGTCGATCGATCCGTCGTCGGAAACGTCCGCGCAGATCCGCGCGTCGGGCGAGAGAATCTGCTGGCCGATGATGTGATTGACGATCCGCGTCAGGTCGGTCACGTCGACGAGATTGTCTCCGCTCACGTCGGCCGAGCGTGTCGCGCAGGACGGCGCGGCTCCGCCGATCGTGGCCTCGAAGACGCCCCCTCCATGCGTCGCCGCGACGACGCGGCCGTCGGAAGGACGGCCCACCAACCAGGACACCACCAGGTTCCGGATCTCGTCAGACCCTTCCTGGCTCCAATTGGTATTCGAGCCGTTGAGCGAGGAAGTCGAGAACAGACCGATGCTGGTT
>CAMPIC010000508.1 GCA_946886185.1 uncultured bacterium | reverse complement strand
CCACTTCCGCTCCGGGAGTGCGCGATGAGAAATGTGTGCCAGCCACTCCCGCTCCGGGAGTGCGCGACCTCGCACGTGGCAGTGGCGATGGACGCTGGATCCAGGGATCGGCCTCGAGGTGCCTCCGTCAGCGAAGACGAAGGGACTCGATTATTACCCCCGCACCCGCGGCTGTTCAGCGTGGGGACTGCTTCGACAGCGCGGCCATGCGCTCGAGCATCGACTTCGTGATGGGGCGTCGGGAAGCTTCGAAGTCGGCCCAGGGTTCGGGCCCCTGCAATCGCAGGGGGGCGTCGCGCAACAGGATGAGGGGCTGCTCCTTCGACTCGAGCTCGTCCCACGCGAGTGTCGCCGCGACGGGCGCACCGGGACGAGCGCGGGCGGACCAGGAAGCGATGGCGGTCGCCTCGGGAGCATTTCGGAACACGTCGAGGAAGATCTTCCCTCCCCGCTTCGCCTTGGCCATGTTCGCGGTGAACCGGGAGGGAGCTGTGCGCACCAGCTGCAGCGCAGCGTTGTACGCGAAATCCTTGAGCGCTTCCCACGTCACGCCTCTCGAGAGCGGGACGACAACGTGAAGCCCTTTCCCTCCGGTGGACCGGACGAACGGGACAAGGCCGAACTCTTCGAACAGGACACGCAGGAGCTGCGCCGCTTCCGCAAGCTGCTTCCAACCGACGCTCGGGTCCGGATCGAGATCGACGATGAGAAGGTCCGGTCGGTCGAGCCGATCCGCGCGCGCTCCCCAGACATGGAACTCGAGGACGCCGATCTGTACGAGCGAGATGAGCGAAGGCAGTCCGTCGATCATCGCATACGGATTCCGCCCCTCTTTCACGACGACACGCGGCACGCTCGCGGGGACCGTTCGATCCGCGTGTTTCTGATAGAAGCACTCCCCTTCCCGGCCTTCGGGACATCGCACGAGGCTGAGCGGACGATCGATCAATCCGGGGAGGACTCTCTCGGCCATCGTCTCGTAGTACTGAGCGAGCTCGCTCTTCGTGATTCCGACTTCCGGAAAGTAGACCCGGTCCGGATTCGACAAGCGCACCCCGGCCACTTCGGAGCGAAGCGGTGGAGGCTCGACCGAGTTCGTCCGACGCGCCGCAGCCACCGAGCTCGCGGTCGTTTTCGTCCCGCGGCGCGAGCGCGAAGGAGCGGCCGATTTCGTTTTCGACTTGGTCGCACGGCGTGAGCCTGATGACGTAGTCGCCCTCGGTTCCGTGGCAGCGCGTATGTCTGATGGTCCGTTCGATTCCACTTCCTTTGCACCGCGCGAGCTCGGGGTCGATTTCGTCCCGCGGCGGGAGCGCGAAGGAGCGCTCGCAGCTGCGTTCGACTTCGTCGTTCGGCGAGAGCCCGATGATGTACTCGCCGGCGTCTTCCGGGCACCACGTGCGCCCGCCTTCGCCTTCGTGGCTCGACGAAAACCTGACGAGGTGCTAGCGCTCGCCTTCGCGGACTTCGTGCCACTCCTTGCGCGGGGGTTATCTGCGTCGCGTCCCTGATCGTCCGATCGACTCCCGCTCGACGACTTCTTCCGCGCGCTTGCACTCCTGGCAGCCTTCATTGTCTTGCCGCGCGCGACTCCGGGAGCCCTACCGCGCGCGACTCCAGTAGCCGTACCGCGCGTTGCCTTCTTCGAGCCGGAGACGTCCGCCAGCTCCGCCGGTTCGATCTCCTCGACTTCCTCTTCCACCGGCTTCGGCGTCTCCAGTCCGATCTCCTCCGCCGACTTGTCTTCACGCAAGCCCATGAACACCGGATGGCGCACTCGACCGTCACGCGTCCACTCGGTGAACGAGATCTCGGCCACGTGCCGCGGCTCGACCCAGTGCTGTCCTTTCGCCCTCGGAGCGCCCGCGACCGGCTTCGCCCCTTCGATCGGCTCCAACAACTCGCGCAGCGCGAGGAGCGTCTCAGTATCGAACCCTGTCCCGACCTTCCCCGCGTAGCGCAGAGTCCGTTCCGCATCGTGTACGGCGAGAAGCAGCGCTCCCAAACCGCTGCGCGATCCGGCAGGCTCGGTGAATCCGGCGATCACGAACTCCTGCCGGCGGGAGCACTTCACCTTCAGCCAGGTGCGAGTGCGTTCCGACCGATAGACGGCATCCGCGCGCTTGCTCACGATGCCCTCGACGCCGCGCACGCACGCCTCCTTATAAAACACGTCGCCGTGCCCGACGACGTGATCGCTATAGAGCAACGGCGACCCGGCGGGAACGCGCGCGAGGAGCTGCTGGAGCAGCCGTTTTCGCTCGATCAGAGGGCTCTGTCGCAGGTCGTACCCATTCAGGTGCAGCAAATCGAAGATGAAGTAGTGAAGACGGCTCGCCTGTCCGAACGATTGCTGCAGCGCCTGGAAGTCGCTTCGGCCTTTCGCATCCAGGACTACCGCTTCCCCGTCCAGGCACGCGGTTTCTACGGGAAGCGTAGCGACCGCTTCGGCGATCGGCGCGAATCGGTCCGTCCAGTTCTGGCCGGAGCGCGTCGACAGCCGAACTTTCCCCTTCTCGAGGCGCGCGATCACGCGATACCCATCGAGCTTGAGCTCGTGGATCCACTCCTCTCCCTCAGGTGCCGCATCGACCAGCGTCGCGAGCTGGGGCGTGAGGCTATTCGGCAGCGCGGCCTTTCGCGATCCGGTGAGTGCGCGGGGATCCGCTGGCGGCAACACCGGAGTTCCGCCACCGACTTCTCCCTGCTCGCTCGACCACACACGATCCGCGTCCCGGGCCACTTCTTCGAGGTTGCGTCCCGTGAGCACGCTCTGCGGCTCTTCTTCGGTGATCTCGGGGGCGTTCTCGTCTCGCGCGCTGGAATCCCGCCCCTTGATGAGCAGCCAGCTCGGCTTCTCGCCCTTGCGCGGTTTCATCCGGACCAGATGCCAGCGCCCCCGAAGCTTGTCCCCGGCGAGATCGAACGTGAGGTCTCCCTTTTCTAGGCCGGCATGCGGATCGCCGATCGGAGTCCAGAAGCCGCGGTCCCACACGACTACCGTACCGCCGCCATACTCGCCTTTCGGGATGACCCCTTCGAAATCGGCGTAGTCGAGGGGATGATCCTCCGTCTGCGCGGCGAGACGCTTCTCCGCGGCGACCAGGCTCGGACCTTTGGGAACCGCCCAGCTCTTCAGGACTCCGTCGAGCTCGAGTCGAAAGTCGTAGTGGAGCCGGCGCGCGGCGTGCTTCTGGATCACGAACCGGCGCTCCACGGCCTTGGCGCGCGCCTTGCGCCCGCGCGGCTCGGGGGTCTTCTTGAAGTCCCGCTTTCGCCGATATTCCTCGAGTC
>CAMPIC010000507.1 GCA_946886185.1 uncultured bacterium | reverse complement strand
GACCTGACCATTGAGCTCGACGCAAAAATGGACGAAACTGATATGGGCTAGATGATCTAGACCTTTAGCTGCTCATTGCCGCATGGAGCATCCTTGTGGAGTGGAAACTGGCAGAGGCAAAGAACAGATTCAGCGAAGTGGTCCGACGGGCACATCAAGAGGGTCCGCAGCGCATCCGTCGGCGGCACGACTCAGTCATCGTCGTGTCCGAGCGCGACTATCAGACGCTGACCGGCAGCAACCGCGACTTCAAGGCCTTCCTCGCCGAGGGTCCGAGTCTGGACGGGCTCGACCTCACTCGTGACCGGACCCCGATGCGCGAGGACTCCACGCGCAAAGCGGACGCATGAGGATCCTGCTCGACACGTGTGTGGTCTCGGAGCTCCGCCGCACCGATTCCGATCCTCGGGTTCGCGAGCAAGCGATCGACGACGTCCTCCTGCATGAATTTGGTCCCGGTCCGCTTGACAATCATGCAGGTCTGAAACGGTGGAAAATGCCCATTTTGAAGAACTCCGATGAGCGTCGATGCACTCCCCGAGAGAGCAATGTCGGCCTGGGGGACTTGCTGGATCAGGTCGACTCTGGTTTCTCGGCCGGAGGCGATGCTCTAGACGAGTTTCTCGGCGTGCTCCGAGACATCTTCAGAACGTAGTAAGATGACACGCGGGTCACCGCCGGGGATCCGCAGGGTGGCTTCAGGAGAGAAGAGATGGCCGCTGACGAAATCACACGGATTCTCGAAGAAGCTGCCGGGCGTCGGCTGGATCCGCAGGCCGTCGACCATCTGTTTACAGCGACTCAGTCAGAGTTGCGCGCGATCGCACGACGGATCATGCGGGACGAACGGCCCGGGCATACCCTCCAGCCCACCGCGATCGTCAACGAGGCATATGCCCGACTGGTCGGGCGCGAGCTCCAACTGCAGTCGCGGACCCACTTCTATCGGGTCGCGGTCCGCGCCATGCGTCAAGTGCTCGTGGATTATGCGCGCAGGCGAGTTGCGACCAAACGGGGCGGTAAACAGCCACCCGCGCCGCTCCTGGTGGACGTCGCTATCACGGGCGGCGCGGAGCTGGAGATCCTTGCGCTCGATCGTGCTCTCACGGGCCTGGAAGGTGCCCACGAACGAATGGCCCGAGTCGTCGAGCTTCGCTTTTTCGGTGGACTCACCTCGGAGGAGATTGCCGCTGCCCTCGGCGTGTCTCGCCGCACCGTTCAGGACGATTGGAAGGTGGCGAGAATGTGGCTCGGCCGCGCGCTCTCCGTCGGCGCCTGAGCGGACCGAATAAGTCTACCAATGCGGCGAGCGGTCCCAACCGGGGAACGTGCCGCGATCGATCACGTAGCGCGACGGACTCGCGTCGTCGAGCCGGGCCCGCATGGTCGTCGCCGACCGCAGGACCTCCACCAGTTCATCGTGCGGCAAGGTAGTCAGCGACGGACCCTCGGCGACCTCCCACAGACGGGCGGTGCCATCGGCGGAACACGAGGCGAGCCAGCGGCCCGTGGGATCGAAGTCGACATCGTAGACTCTACCGGAATGTCCGATAAGACGCTGTTCGGGTCCGCCGTCGAGTCGAATCACTCGAATCGAGTTGTCGCTCTCGACTACCGCCAACCGATGACGACGAGGATCACCGGTGGCGCCGAGAGTCTCATCGAGTTGCAACGGGATCTCGAACTGCCGAGGTTGGGCCAGTGTTCCCATCCACCATTGGGCAGACGAATCCTTCCAGACCAAAGTTTCTCGATCATCGAGCAGGCTCGGTTTCGAGAATCCGGTTCCGATCGATCGTCGGGTCTTGGTCACGGGGTCGATGGCGGAAAGCTCATCGCCGTGCGAAAGCAGCAACTCGCCAGTTGACAGGAAACCGATGCCCTCGGATGAGCTGGAAGTGTCACCGATGTCGAAGGACGTTGAGTTCAAGGTGTCGAAGACTCGGACGGCGAAAGGCCCGTAGCTTGCCCCGTAATCCTGGGCTGCAAACCGGCCCGACGAGTCCGCAGTGATCCATCCACCGTGAGCGGCACCCTGCCAGCTCGTCGTCTCGAGTGCCGAAAGCTTGATCTTGAAGTACATACCGTTACCGCCCCGGCCGTTCATGGCACCGGCGAATAGATCCGTGCCATTTGCAAAGAGCGCCTCGAAGCTGTACTGATCGCGGTGGAGCACCCGAGTAGGATTTCGGTCCCCCTCGCGCACCGTCGGCCAGACCCATACGCTGTTCAAGCAGCCAATCGCGAGCCACGATCCGTCGGAGGTGAAGGCCAGCGATTGTGGAAGATCCTCGAGATCCAGCACGAGCGGGTGCCGGCGAACGAGCGGCCATGCGGCGACGATGCTGCGACTGCCCGTAGTGATTGCCCACGGCTCAGTCGGATGAAATTCGCAGTGGAACCCCCAAGGCCCGTCCTCGGGCGACAGCACCATGGGCCGCGCTCCCACCGGTGCTTTCAGATCGAAGAGTTCGATGCCGTTGTTGGTGGTGCCCGCCCACAAGTACCGATTGTCCCCGCTGATTCCAACCGTGGTCGCCGATCCGATCGTACGAAAGCTCCGAAACTGGTCTGCGTAGTCAGGGTCGATCGGTCGAACGTGAATCGTATTGTCTAGAGCGGCGGTTGCGAGCAAAGTGCCGTCCGGAGAAAATCCCACGGCGACGATGGAGTCGGCATGACTGTCGATCCGCCGTCCTTCCATCATCGGTGCTTCTAGCGGCACCAGGTGGACGTCACGGCCTCGGCCTCGGGCGATCCATCGGCCATCGAGAGTGACGTCCAAAGCGTATAGCCCCGCAAGCGTGCCCGGCGGTTCGACCCCGATCACCTCATGGCGACCGGTCGCGTAGTTCCAGCGAACCATTCGGATGGATTGGTCCGGGTCGACGCTCCATAGGATGACCTCATCGCCGCGGTGGAGGACGCGGAACAGGACGGAAATCGACGGCCCGATCTCCAGGGAGCCCTCCTCCTGCCAGTCCCCCACCGACCAGCATCGGACCGTGCCGTCTGTGCTTGCCGTGATGAGGTGCTGCGAGTCATACGTGAACTCGTTCCACCACACCCACGACTGGTGGCCCCACAGATCGATCACCTCGCCCGAAGGCTGCGGAAGGATCGCGATGTACCCTCCTTTGCTGTATCCGATGGCAACCCATTGTTCATCGGGACTAATGGACACGGCCCACGGATTCCAGATCCTGTCCGGCGGATAGGCCGGCGTGAAGAAATTGAAGTAGGGCGGTGCCTCGTCAAACTTTTGGATCGCGAG
Source organism: uncultured bacterium (assembly GCA_946886185.1). The sequence goes on along the minus strand of CAMPIC010000507.1, from coordinate 21 downwards.
CCGGCGAACATGCTCCTGGTC
>CAMPIC010000506.1 GCA_946886185.1 uncultured bacterium | reverse complement strand
CGCGACTCGGAGTCGGCCGACTCGGGAATCGTGCAGGCGAATCGAGGATGGGCGCGACTCGTCCAGGGAGATGCGAACGGCGCGGCGGCCGATCTCATCGCCGGCCTGGAGCGGCAGCCGGGCTATCTCGAGGCGTGGCGTCTTCTCGGAATCGCGCGCGAAGCGGCGGGGCGCAAGAGCGAGGCGATCACGGCGTATCAGACTTACCAGCGCAACGGCGGACAATCCCCCGAGGTCGCCGAGGCGCTCGCCCGACTCACTTCATCGAATCCTTAGCGGCACATTAGCGGCACATTCAGAAGCAGGGTCTGGGGAGACCATATCGGCCTGACCAGACACGGCCGGCGCGAAAGAAGACGGTCCACCGCGGGTACGTCTTCCACCGACGAGAGCCTTCCCCACCCCCAAAAACGTCGCTGCCCACCGACGACGATGACGGTGGGCAGAATCGAACGACGAACGCGCGCGCCTTCCGGCGGCAAAGGCACGAGTTATACTCTGTTTTCGATCGTCGTGATGCCGGGCGAAGCAGGACGGATCAGACCCCGAGATGCTGGGAGAGCATCTTGGACATCTTGTCCTTCGACACGACACCGGTGAACTGATGCACCGGCTTTCCTTCCTTCAGGAAAACGACGGTGGGCACGCCCATGACCCCGAACTTCTGCGCGATCGCGGGCGCCTCTCCCACGTCGACCTTCGCCATGATGACCGAGCCGACTCTTTCCTGGCCGAGCTCCTCGATGATCGGCTCGAGCTTCTTGCACGGCCCGCACCAGGTCGCTCCGAAGTCGAGCACCACCGGCACGCCCTGGTTCACGATTTCGTCGAAGTTGGCCTCGGTCACCTTCTGCATCGGATCAGTCCTTTCGTGTTGGAATCGACGTCGCTTTTGGGCTCGGATGCCCGGTCAGTTGCCCGTTGGGATCCTGAGAGCCCACCTCCTGCACCCGGCCGGTCGCCTCGGAGATCAACCGAACTGTACCCCTTGGGCGAGAGGAAGGTCGTTCGACCAGTTGATCGTGTTGGTCTGGCGGCGCATGTAGGCCTTCCAGGAGTCGCTCCCCGCCTCGCGTCCTCCCCCGGTGTCTTTCTCTCCCCCGAACGCTCCGCCGATTTCCGCGCCCGAGGTGCCGATGTTGACGTTGGCGATCCCGCAGTCGCTTCCCGCGGCGCTGAGGAAGCGTTCCGCTTTTTGCAGATCGCGCGTGAAGATCGCGCTCGAGAGTCCATGGTCGACGGCGTTGTGGTAGCGCAGCGCTTCGTCGAGATCGGCGATCGGAAAGAGATAGAGCAAGGGACCGAACGTCTCCTGCTGCACGATCGGCATGTCCGGGCGACCGCGCACCAGGGCAGGCTCCATGAAGTTCCCCGGGCGATCGAGCCTCCGCCCGCCGTAGAGCAGCTCACCGCCCTGTTGCCGAGCCAGCTCGATCGCGGCCAATACCTGATCCACCGCCTCGGGTTTCACGAGCGGGCCCATCAGAGTCTCGCGATCGAGCGGATCGCCGATGCGGACCGACTTGTACGCGTCGATCAGCCGCTCGGTGAACGCGGCTGCGATCGGTGTCTCCAGGAACACGCGGCGCGTGGTGGTGCACCTCTGTCCCGCGGTGCCGGCCGCTCCGAAGAGGACGGCGCGCAGCGCGAGATCGAGATCGGCGTCGGCCAGTACGATGACCGCGTTGTTGCCTCCGAGTTCCAGGAGCGAGCGGCCGAGGCGTTCCGAGACCGCCTTGCCGACGTGGCGTCCCATCGCGGAGGAGCCGGTCGCGGAAATGAGCGCGATGCGCCGATCCCGGATCATCCGCTCTCCCACCGTCGGGACATCTCCCATGGCGAGCGTGAAAACGCCGGGCAGATCGTGACGGCGCATGACGCGGTCCACGATCCGTTGCACAGCGATTGCGCAGAGGGGCACTTCCGGGGACGGCTTCCACACCATCGTGTCGCCGCAGACCGCCGCGATCATCGCGTTCCAGGCCCAGACCGCGACCGGGAAGTTAAAGGCGGTAATGATTCCGACCACCCCGAGCGGGTGCCACTGCTCGTACATCCGATGGAAGGGGCGCTCGCTCTGCATGGTCTTTCCATAAAGCTGACGCGACAGACCGACCGCGAAGTCGGCGATGTCGATCATCTCCTGGACCTCGCCCTCGCCTTCCGTGCGGATCTTTCCCATCTCCAGCGCGACCAGCTGGCCCAGCGGTTCCTTGTAGGCGCGCAGCTCGACCGCGATCTGGCGGACAATCTCGCCGCGTTGAGGAGCAGGGAGCAGCCTCCAGCGTTCGAACGCGCGCACCGAGGAGGAGACCACCGATTCGTATTCGGCTTCTCCCGCCTGGAGCACAGTGGCGATTGGCTCTCCGGTGGCCGGAGAATAGGAGACGAGCTCGGGCCCGGAAGGTCGATCGATCCAGGTGTCGGCGAACACCCCGGAGTTGACCTCGCCGATTCCCAACTCCTTCAAGAACTCCATCGAGGCTCTCCCTTTCGAAAACAGGACCGGTCGCTCACGCAAAGATCGAGCATACCGGTCTAAGCTGGAGGAGGGAAAGCGGACCGTAGGCCGGCTCTCCGAAGCCTTGGATTCCCGCGACTGCCGTGCGATCGGGATTCATTGCGCCATTCGGGGATTCCCGCCGACCGCCGCGATGGGCGCTCCAGCCAAAAAAAGCGCGATCATGACCGCTTGCCAGGATCTCGCGAACATGTGCTAGGCTACGCGCGTCCGCATGCACCGAACCCGGGTCGCATTTCGAATGTCCGGGCCCTTCTACGATCCCGGTGCTCATGTGGGCGCGGGCGAGAGTTCGCGCAGCACCATGCTCCACGGCGTCCCGGCAAGAGATGGAACCTGCCCGGCGTCGTGTTTCGAGATCCACTCCCATCCTCCTCGTGTGATCAAGCCGAGGGGAACCGTTTCGACAGGAGTTCCCTTGAATCTGAAGAACAACGCGTCGTCCGGTGCCGGCGGCGGCTCCGGCAGTCGTCGTCCTCCCCGGCGGCGCTCGAACCGGCCGGTCCAATCTGGATCGGGCAGGACGGAACAGGGCCAGGGCACGCCAAGCGCGCGCCGTTCCGGGCCCGCTCCGAACCACGGCCAACGGCGCCCCTCCAACGGCCCGGCCTCGGGTCATGCCGCTCACCCAAACGGTCCGCGCCGCGGAGGCGACAATCGGCAGCGAGTCCGGAGGGATCACCGTCAAGGATCAGGGCGGCGGCGGGAGCGGGACCTCCTCGACAGTTTGAAGATGCTGCACCGGGGGATCAGCATCGATCCCTGAGTGCGAGAGGTGCG
>CAMPIC010000505.1 GCA_946886185.1 uncultured bacterium | reverse complement strand
GTCCGAACATCATCGCGAGATGCCCCGCGACACGGCGAGCCACTTCACGCATCCTCTGTTCCTTTCATCCGCACGCCCATCCTCGCGGCGGGTGTCGTCCGACCGAGCATCCTGCGCACGGCCGGTGCGTGACGGATTCAACCGGCGGCTCTGCACAGCCGGACCGCGGCGGGCGGAGCCATCGCACCCCACACGCATCACGCATGCCTGTCATGCTCGCGTCCGCCCCTCGCCAGTGTCCGCTTCCAGATCGATGAGCGCCTGCATCAGCACCGCGGCGATCTTCGTGCGGAGCAGGTCGATCGCGACTCGGTTGTCGCCCCCCTCGGGAACGATCACGTCGGCGTAGCGCTTGCTGGGCTCGACGAACTGCAGGTGCATCGGTCGAACGGAGTGCTCGTACTGGCGGAGCACCGACTGCACGGTCCGTCCGCGTTCTTCCACGTCGCGCCGGATGCGGCGGACCAGTCGGACGTCGGGGTCGGTGTCCACGTACACCTTGATGTCCATGAGCTCGCGCAGCGATGGCTCGGCCAGGATCAAGATGCCTTCCAGCACGATGACCACGGCGGGCGGCTGGGTGCGGGTCTGCTGCTCACGCACGTGGTGGGTGAAGTCGTAGGTCGGCTCCTCGATCGAGCGGCCGGCGATCAAGGTCTCGAGATGCCCGCGCAGGAGGGGAATGTCGAAGGCATCGGGATGATCGAAGTTTTGCCGCTCGCGCTGGGCAGGCTCGAGATCGGAAAGATCCCGGTAGTAGCTGTCCTGCTTGATGACCGCGACGCGATCGCTTCCCAGCGTTTCGAAGATCCGGCACGCGACGAGGCTTTTCCCGGAGGCGGTTCCCCCCGCGATTCCGATCACGACGGGTCGAGCCATGCTTCATCCACGATTCCGACGATGACCGAGCGGATGGGACCCCGCGCGCCACCGAGGACCTGCGCGGCTCCGTTTCCTTCATCCAGCACCAGCACAGGATCGCCCCGCCCGGCATCGACGGTGTCGACCGCGAGCTGCCATCGTCCGATCGGCGCGAGGTCCGGTCCGACGCGCTCGACCCACAGGATGCGCATTCCTGCGAGCGCCCGATGTTTCAGGGTGGCGACCATCTCCCCTCGAACTCGGGCCAGGAACATCAGGGCTCTACCTGGGAGCGGATCGCCTCGATCTCGTCGTCGTCGAGCACCCCGACGAACGAGAGTCCGCGGAAGCGTTCCGCGAAGTCGAGCCCGTACCCGACCACGAACCGATCGGGAATGGAGAAGCCGATGTAGTCGACGTAGACGTGCGTCTGGCGGCGGTCGCGTTTGTCGAGGAGGGCGACGATGGAAAGCGACCGGGGATTGCGGGCCGCGAGGTAGCGGCGGATGTACGCGAGCGAGTAACCGGAGTCGATGATGTCCTCCACCACGATCACGTCGCGCTCGAAGATGTCACGATCGAGATCTTTGAGCAGCTGGATGCTCCCGGTGGTCTCGGTGCGGTCGCCATAGGAGGAGACGGAGAGGAAATCGACCTCGCAGTCGATGGTCATCCGGCGCATCAGATCGGTGAGGAAGACGGCCGATCCTTTGAGGATTCCGACGAGGACGGGATTGTGCCCCATGAAGTCGCGAGAGAGCTCATCGGCCAGCTCGCACACCCGCCGGTCAATCTTGTCCTTGTCCAGCAGCGTTTCCGTGGTCAGTTCCTCTCTGCCGGTCAAGCGCCGGCATATCCGGGTTCCGAAACGACGACCGGCGCGAGGCATCCACTCCAGCTCATGACCGGCGACGTGACGCGCAACGGCTCTCCAGGTAGGCTCTCCCGGCCGAGCTGCGCGCAAACGTCGCGGAGGAAAGAACGCCGTCCAGAGTTACCGAGGTAAGTTTGCAGCAGTCAAGACGAAAAGGCGAACGAGTTCGGATCGACGCCGGCGTGATCTTTCGGTCCGACGCGACCGATCCCCGCCACGCCTGGGATCCCGGCTCGATCTTCATCGAGGATGGGCGGATCGTCGCGATCACTCCCGGAGCGGGAGTAAGTGACGCGGATCACGCGCGGACCACTCCCGGAGCGGGAGTGAAGGACACGGCGCGGGCCACTCCCGGAGCGGGAGTGAAGGACACGGCGCCGACCACTCCCGGAGCGGGAGTGAAGGACACGGCGCCGACCACTCCCGGAGCGGGCGTGAAGGATAGGGATGACTCGCGGATCACTCTTGATTCCGAGCCCCACTGGCCCGACGCGCGCGTCCTCGACAGGCGGAGCTGCTGGATACTGCCCGGTTTCGTGCAGACGCACGTACACCTGTGCCAGACCCTGTTTCGCGGCGCGGCCGAGGGGCTCACGCTCTATCGCTGGCTGGAGCAGGTGGTCTGGCCATGGGAAACCGCGCTCGAGGACGAGACGATGGAATGCTCCGCGGCGCTGGGACTGCATCTCCTTACCGCCGGCGGCACCACCACCCTCCTCGACATGGGCACGACGCATCGTACCGAGGTGATCGCGCGCGCCGCAGCCCGCTCGGGAATCGCGGCATTCCTGGGGCCGGCGGTGATGGATCGAGGTCCGCAGACCGAGCTGCTGCGCGATGAGGCGACCACGCTGCGCGAGATCGACGACCTCTCCTCGCGCTGGCATGGCCATGACGCAGGACGGATCCGGATCGCGCTCTGCCCGCGCTTCGTCCCGAGCGTGAGCGATCGACTCTACGATGAGCTCGTGACGCGGCCCGACTATCGCGACTTCCTCATCCATACCCACGGCTCCGAAACGCGCGAGGAAGTCGAGCAGGTGCGCGCGCTGGCGCAGGGACGGACGCCCATCGAGCATCTGACCGCCTGGGAAACCGCGGCTGACCGGCTCCAGATCGCCCACGCGGTTTGGATCTCGCACGCGGACCGCGCTCGCCTGAAAGAGACCGGGAGCGCGGTCTGCCATTGCCCGTCGAGCAACTTCAAGCTCGGCTCCGGCTCGTGCGACGTGCGCGCACTCCAGGAAATGGGAATCCGCGTGGGGCTGGGAGCCGATGGAGCCGCCTGCAACAACCGCCTCGATCCCTGGCTGGAAATGCGCCAGGCCGCGTTCGTGCAGAGCGCCCTGCGCGGTCCGGAATCGGTGGATCCCGGCGCGATCCTCCGCCTCGCCACGCTGGGAGGGGCGGAAGCGCTCCGTATCGAGTCCGAAACCGGAAGCCTCGCCGCCGGCAAATGGGCCGACTTCATCATCATCGATCGTTCTCTCGATCCCGGAGCGTGCCCGGGACCGCTCGACCCGGAATCTCCGGCCGCCTGGCTCGTCTATGCCGGCTCCGCCGCCCTGGT
>CAMPIC010000504.1 GCA_946886185.1 uncultured bacterium | reverse complement strand
ACGTCCAGAGGCTCCTCGATTCGGTCGATCTCTCGCAGGTCGTTCCCGCGGATGTCGAGATCGCGTTTTCCTCGGATGAGCAGAACCTCGGCAACGGCGTGTTCGGTCACATCCTTTACGCGCTCGAGAAGGAGCCGGAGATGACCGGCGAGGCGATCGCGAACGCGCAGATGGTGTTCGACATCGATCCCGCGCGGCCGGGGCAGGCGGGGGTTTCGCTCACGATGAGCGCCGACGGCACCAACACCTTCCGCCGCGTCACGGGAGCGAGCATCGGCCGCCACCTGGCGATCGTCCTCGACCGGAAGGTCAAGTCGGCTCCGGTCATCCAGAACCGCATTCCCTCGGGGCGAGCGTCCATCACCGGAAGCTTTACCGACGCCGAAGCGCGCGATCTGGCGATCGTGCTGCGCGCGGGCGCGCTGCCTGCACCGATCAACAACAACGAAGAGCGGACGGTAGGTCCCTCCCTCGGAGCCGACTCGATCCGGAGCGGGCTGACCGCGGGGCTGATCGGAACGCTCGGCGTCATCATCTTCATGCTGATCTACTATCGTTTGAGCGGCGTGGTCGCGATCGTGGGATTGTTCTTCAACGTCTTCTTCCTGTTCGCGGCGCTCGCGGCGTTGCGGGGAACCTTGACCTTGCCCGGCATCGCCGGAATCGTGCTCACCATCGGAATGGCGGTCGACGCCAACGTCCTGGTTTTCGAGCGCATTCGCGAGGAGCTGCGCGCCGGCAAGCGGGTCCGCGCGGCCATCGAGGCGGGCTACGACCGCGCGTTCCGCACCATCATGGACTCGAACCTGACCACCTTGATCTCCGCCATCGTCCTCGCTCAGTTCGGGACCGGGCCGATCAAGGGCTTCGCCGTCACGCTCGGGATCGGTATCCTCGCGAACCTGTTCACGGCGGTATTCGTGACGCGATTGATCTATGACGCGGTCACGGCGCGCCGCCAGCTCAAGAGCTTGTCCATCTGACCAACGCTCGATCGACGAGGAGATAGAGAGAAGCGATGTTCGAGATCATCCGCGAGACCCATTTCCCCTTCATGGCGGTCCGCCGCCGCGCCTACATGTTCTCCGCCGCGCTCATCCTGATGGGAATCGTCTCGTTCATCGTTCGCGGCGGATTCAACCTGGGCGTCGACTTCGCCGGGGGGCGGCTCATCGAATACCGGTTCGATGAGGCGGTCGATCCGGGCTTGATTCGCTCGTCCCTGTCCGACATGGGGATGGAGGGAAGCGAAGTTCAGCAGGTCGGAGATGAGCGTAGTTTCATCGTGCGTCTGCCGGTCAGCGATGAGGAGGCGGCCGCGGGAGATCTCGGTCCTTCCACGCTGCTCCTGCAGTCGTTGCAGCGGCAGGCTCCCGGACTGACAGGCGAAGTCCTCCGCGAGGAGCTGGTGGGTCCGCGCATCGGCGCCGAGCTTCGTGAGAAGGCGATCTGGGCCGTCGTCATCTCGCTCGCCTTGATCCTGGGTTACGTCGCGATGCGGTTCGAGTTCAAGTACGCGGTGGGCGGAGTCGTCGCACTGCTCCATGACGTCGTGGTGGTGCTCGCGATCTTCTCCGTGCTCGACAAGGAGATCACCATCCAGGTGGTCGCGGCGCTCCTGACCATCGCCGGATTCTCCATCAACGACACCGTGGTCATCTTCGACCGGATCCGCGAGCACTCGCGCCTCCACATGGGAGACAAGCTGGCCGAGCTCATCGACCTCGGGATCAACCAGACGTTGTCGCGCACCATCATCACGTCCTTGACCGTGCTCCTCACGGCGCTCGCGCTCCTCTTCTTCGGGGGCGACGTCATCCATGACTTCGCGCTCGCGATGACGCTCGGGATCCTCGTCGGGTCTTATTCGACGATCTTCGTGGCCGCGGCGCTCGCCCTCGACATCGCCAAGTCCGATACGGTGGACGCAAAGGCGGCGGCCCGAGCCTGATCGCGCTCCGAATCCCGCCTGCCGTGCTAAGCTGAGGCGGATCAGGCCGGAATCACACGGAACCGATTGTCGGGTACGGTTTTCATTGCGACGTGCCGGACCCGCTCGATCGTTTCGACCGCAGAAGGAGCCACCAGCCCCGTGAGGCGACACGCACTCCTGGCAACGTTTCTGTTCCTCTCGCTCTGGCTCACGGGCGCTCCGGCCTCCGCGCGCGTCAAGGAGCCTGGTCCGGGATTCGCGATTGCCCGGCTCCAGTACGGGGGAGGAGGGGACTGGTATTCCAACCCTTCGTCGCTGCCCAACCTCGCCACTGCGGTGATGCAGCGGACCTCGGTTCCCGTGGAAGAGATCGAGGAAGTGCGGGTCTCCATCTCCGATCCTGAGTTCTTCAGCTATCCCTACGTCTACATGAACGGTCACGGCAACGTCCGCTTCACCGATTCCGAGGTCCCCCGATTGCGCAAGTACCTGCTTGCCGGTGGATTCCTTTTTGCCGATGACAACTATGGGATGGACGAGTCGTTCCGGCGCGAGATCGCCCGGGTGTTCCCCGACCGGAAGCTGGTCGAGGTGCCTTTCGACCATCCGATCTATCACTGTTTCTATGATTTACGGAAGGGACCTCCCAAAGTGCATGAACACGATGGGAAGCCCTCGCAGGGGTTCGGGATTTTTGATGGCGAGCGGTTGATGGTCTTCTACACCTACGAGTCGGACATCGGGGACGGTCTGGAGGATCCAGAAGTCCACAACGATCCCCCGGAGGTCCGCGAGGCCGCGCTGCAGATGGCGATCAACACCGTGGTTTATGCGATGACCGGCTAGAGCCCGGGAATCGCTCCATACTCCGAGTTTCGCCGGGAAACGGAACTGCATGTCCACCGACACGATCGGACAGGACGAGGAGGCGCACCGTGGAATCGAGAGCACCGTTTCGAAAGCTCGCCCGGCAGGGCTACCACATCTTCCGCAGGCGGCGGGTGATCGAGTCGCTCGCGTTGGGAGCCTCGGTCCTCCTCCCGCTCGTCCTGGTCGCTCTCGCCGCGGGGATGCTGCTCCGATACCGGCCGGCAAGCGGCTGGGTGGTACCGGCCCTTGCCCTCGTGGCGGTCGGCGCCGGGCTCGCCGTCGCGATCCGGTACGGATTGCGTCATCGGTTGACCTACCCGGAGTTCCTCCGCCACCTCGAACGGCGGCTCGATCTGCGCCGCAACGAGCTCATCAACGCCGACGAGCTCGAAGCGGAGCTGACTCGGATCGAAGACCCGCTCTCCCGCGGACTCGCCGGCCAAGCGGTGGAGGAGGGGCGCGGCCGGCTCGGCGGGGTTTCGTTCCCCGCGCTCAGCAAGTCGCGC
>CAMPIC010000503.1 GCA_946886185.1 uncultured bacterium | reverse complement strand
CGCCGATGCCGGGCACCGTCATCCAGGTGATGGTTTCCAATGGCGATCCGGTCGTGCGCGGGCAAGCACTTTTCACCATGGAAGCGATGAAGATGCAGAACGAGATCTCCGCCCCGATTGCCGGCGTGATCGGGGATCTGCGCGTGGAGCCGGGTCAGGCAGTGGAAGCGCGCTTCCGATTCTGCCGCATCGATCCCTGATTCGTCCTGGTTCTCGGTTCACACGGCTTTTCTCCACCAGCGCCGATGCGGTACTGTTCTCCGCGCATCACCGTGCGGGGCTCACGGTCCCCCTCCAACACCCAATCGGGAGGAACTCTCCATGCGCCTGTCGTTCTCCATACACACCCTCATTGCATTCCACTCTCGGGTGAGGTTCCAGTCGGGATCGTTGCCGCCGCTCGCCTGCGCGATCGCGGTCGCCTTTGCCGGCCCGTCCTTCGCGCGCGTGCTCGACGCGACCGTGGCCATCAGCACGGGCGACTCCCTGGGACCGTCCGCGGTCTCGAACCTGAACACTCCGTTCACCGACGGCGCAGGCCGGATCTCCTTCCTCGGAACGCTGGAAGATGGACAGCGCTTCATCTGGTGGGACACGAGCGCGGTGTTCTTCTCGAATGACGCGCTGCCGTTCGTCTTGACCGGCGGCGAGTTGAGCATGGGGGCGAGCGACACCGGAGAGTTCATCTACAGTCCGTCGGTCGATGGCGAAGACGCGGTCTACACCAACGGGGGCCCTCTCCTTGTCGCCATGCAGCCGATCCCATCGCTCCCGGGCCGCTTTAGCACGTTCAACAGCCGTCCCATGATGCTCCCTGACGGCACGTCGTACTGGGTAAGCGGCTCGGCCGACACGCCTAAGGGAGGGTCGACCAACCGCCATCTGCTGCGAGCGACCGATCCGGCCGATTCGAGCACCATTTCGGTCGTGCTCAGCGGGGGTGACGTCATCGAAGGCAAGACGATCGATCCGAGCGCGAGCAACTTCGACTTCTGGATCTCGGACGATGGATCGCATCACATCCATGTCCTCGACATGCTGGCCACTCCCGACATCCATGTGTACCTCGACGGCGCGTTCGTGGCGATCGAGGGAGGCGCCACCGGTCAAGGCACTGCCTGGCAGTCGTTCGATATCGTGGGAGTGAACGACGCGGGCAACTACTTCTTCACCGGAGATACCGACGGAGCCACCGCGACCGATGAGTTCATCGCGTACAACGGGGCGATCGTGGTGCAGGAGGGAGACACGCTCGACGGAACCCTCCTGGCATCCGGGTTCGCGCTTCGCGCGGCCGCGATCAACGATCTCGATCAGGTTGCCCATGTATGGGGGCTCTCGGCCAACGAGCATCTCTTCGTCGGCCCGGGCGCTGATCTGCGCAGCTCCCGCCATTTGCTCGCGGTCGGCGATTCGGCCGATGTCAACGGGGACGAAGTCGCGGACTACCAGATCACCGACTTCAACGCCTCTACCGCAACCGGCCCCGGTCTCGACTTCGCGGAGGACGGCTATGTCTGGGTGGAAGTGGATGCCGTCGACCTCTCCGACGCCAGCGAGCACGAGATCGTCGTCGGGGTCCGCGTCGATGAGACCAGCTCGGCGCCGGGGATCGTGACCGCATCCTCGCTCCGACTCCGCTCGAGCGGTCCCAACCCGTTCACCTCCGCGACTCGGCTGGAGTGCCGTCTGGAGCGCACGGTCAGAATCGACCTCGCTCTCTTCGACGTGGAGGGACGCAGGGTCCACACCCTTTACGACGGAATGGCAGGCCCGGGCGTGCGCGAGTTCACCTGGGATGGGTCGACCGATCGGGGCACTCCAGTCGCATCGGGCGTCTACTTCGCTCGACTCGCGATCCAGGGTGAGCCGGTCCAGCACCAGCGCATCGTCCGCATCCGGTAGTCCGCCGCGGCGCGGGTCGTAGATCGGCCCATCTCCGAATCCGGTGGCCTTTCCGGAGCGCCGATCTCAGACTGGCCGGGTTTCTCCGGCGGAATCGAACGCCCTGGATCGCCCTCTCGGAAGACGGCGATCCAGGGCTTTACTATGACGCCGCGATGTTCGCTGGCCTGGACACAGTGCGAACAGACGTGGACGAGGTACAGCAAGCAGGAGTGCGGAGTCGGCCGGCCGGGGCGGTCAGGACGATCTGATACGATCGCTCCGTCACGACATCAGCCACATCACGACGGAGGGACGAGTGATCAAGCGGATCGACCACATCGGGATCGCCGTGCTGGACCCGCAGCGCGCGCTCGCGCTCTACCGGGACACGCTGGGCCTGCGCCTCGATCAGATCGAGGACATCCCGAGCCAGAAGCTCGTCTCCTATCACATGGCGATCGGAGAATCGCACTTCGAGCTGCTGCATCCCACCGACGACGACTCGGTAATCGCGAAGTTCCTCGCCAAGAAAGGCCCCGGCATCCACCACATCGCGGTCGAGGTCGATGACATCGAGGCCGAGCGCGCTCGTCTGGAGGCGGAAGGATTGGAGCCGCTCAGCGAGAAGCCGTTCGTGGGAGCGGGCGGGAAGAAGGTGCTCTTCTTTCATCCGCGCACGACCGGAGGAGTCCTATTGGAGATTTGCCAGCTCTAGGCCGCGTCGCTTCCGGTGACAGTGACCGCCACGGATCGCGGTCGCAGACCCGGATCCCCCTGGAGATTTGCCAGCTCTAAAGCTTGCCCAGAAGCTGGCGGGCGATGACGAGCCGCTGCATCTCCGACGTTCCCTCGTAGATCTCGGTGATCCGGGCGTCGCGGTAAAGCCGCTCGACCGGGTACTCCTTGACGTACCCATATCCGCCATGAATCTGGACCGCGGAATGCGCTACGCGATTGGCCATCTGCGATGCGTACAGCTTCGCCATGGCGGCGGCCTGGACGAACGGCTCTCCCGCATCCTTGAGGCTCGCGGCGTGCCGGACGAGATTGCGCGCGGCGGCGATCTGGGTGTCCATGTCGGCCAGGAGAAACGCGATCGCCTGGTGCTCGATCAGCTTCTTGCCGAACTGCTCGCGCTGGTTGGCGTGCTTGACCGCTTCTTCGAACGCTCCCTGCGCGATTCCCACCGCTTGGGACCCGACTCCGATCCGCCCGTTGTCCAACGCCATCATCGCGATGCGGAAGCCCCCACCTTCGTCGCCCAGGCGGTGGCTCGCCGGAATGCGACAGTTCTCGAATCGGACCTCCGCGGTGTCGGAAGCGCGGATCCCCATCTTGTCTTCGAGCTTGCCCACCGCGATTCCGGGCGTGGAGCGATCGACGAGAAATGCAGTGATCCCGCGATGGGGAGCTTCCGGCGAC